>CAIOLH010000098.1 GCA_903859115.1 uncultured Opitutia bacterium
GAACGAAGCTTCTATGGTCGAAACGCTTGCACTGGGTTCAGATGAAATGGTGGGGGCGATTCTTGGTGCGCCAGCTCCAACTACCGGTGGGCGTGGAATAGCCGCAGCAGGCGGAGGTGGAGGAATCGAACCTGCGCTGGGAGGAGGTGGGGGGACGAATGCACCAGCAGGCTTATTTAACTTCAGCTTAGGAGCTGAATTAGCATCACCATCAGAGGAAGGTGGCGGAGGAGGTGGTGGAGGTGGTGTCTCTAAGCTCATCGGTATGGTTGATTATCAAGTGCTGGAATGGGGGTGAGTCAATCAGTCAGTAAGAGATTTTGTCGTCTTAATCCGCCCGTTTATGTTTACGCAAAAGGTCAGCAATTTCCTTGGGATCGGCCGTGGGAATTGTCCGACCCTTCCGTTGGAGGTCTTCGACGGTTTTAATCACGGTTTCGGTCATTCTCTCATGGGTCTCATTGGATCCACCCACTAACGAGAAGCCTTCACCCTTGGTAATACGCTTATGGTTGTCGGCATTGTCCAACCCTAGACCGAGTAGGTGATTCCGATTCTTTTGTTTGCCCGCCATAGAGAATACCTAAAGAGGAAAATTATGAACTTCAAATCGTAACCTAATTCGATTCTCCCGTGGGCTCATCAAATTCGGATGAAGCTGCCAAAGGTTGCGAAGAACTGTCGACCGAGTTTTTTAAAGGATTGGTGCAGAAGATATCTTGGAAATTCACTTCCTGTTCCAATTCAAGTGAACCGAGGCGCGCCAGTTCCAAGCAGGCGAGAAAAGTGGCTACTAAATAAGCAATCGTCGGACGTTCGGGTAAGAGACTTGTAAAATTAAACTTCGATTCGGCATTCAATCGATTTAAAATAAATTCCATGCGATCGGATACGGTCACGGTTTCAACGGAAAGATTACCTGGCTGAATTTTTTCAGCGAGTCGACGAAGGACTAAATTAAAAGTATTCCAGAGTTCGATGCGATCGGCTGGAGCCACGGGACGAATCACGGCATCTTCGCCTTGAGGCTGTAAAACATAGCGCGCCAGCAGGCCTTGGCGTTCATCGGCGAGTTGGCGAATGATGGCGGCGGTTTCTTTGACTCGTTTATATTGAATAAGCTGTTGTACCAGGGCCCAGCGTGGGTCGTTGCCTTGGTCATGCGTGGTGTCTAATTCGTCGGGGCGACTTTCCACTGGGAGCAACATGCGACTTTTAATATACATCAACGTCGCAGCCATCACGAAGAACTCACCGGCCAACTCGAGATTATCTTTTTCTTGATTGCGAAGAATGTCGAGGAACTGATGGGTGACCTTCTCAATTGGTATATCGTAAATATCAATTTCGTTTTTTCTTATTAAAAAAAGTAGGAGATCGAGCGGGCCTTCAAAATTATCGAGACGAATCGATAAATCTGCTGGTGGTAAGATACCATCAGTGGGCAGGGTGGAGGAAGTTTCGGTAGGGTCCGACACGTTTAGAATTTGAAGAGGCGTACCCGTACTTGGGCACCGAGTGAGCCATCATTGAAAGCCGAAACGCGCTTTTGGAAACCATATTCAATTTCCCAAGAGTTACCGATGCGCTGAATCAAGCCGATCGACTGATAAGTATAGGCTTTGGCGATTGCGTCGTAGTTGATGGTTAGCAAGGCGGAGAAGGTGGAATTCAATTTAACTTCACCCATAATCCAGAGCTGCTTAGCGGGATCAGCACCTTGTTTTAATTCGAACCAGCCGACGGAAGCTTTCCAGAAATCGCCTGAATTAAAAGCGATGGATTGTAGTGACTCAACATTGCCCCCGTCGTTCTTAGCGTAACGTGAATACGAATCAATCGTGACCCAGTTAGCGGGTGTTAAACGGATATGAGTTTGAACATCTGAATCCGTTTTGCCCAGTGATTCATCCGCATTCGACCAGTCTTTGGTAATATCAAAACGGGCTAACTCACGTGTACCCATTTCGGTATCACGCGTAGCTAAAGTATTTCTAAATCCGACTCGCCCGACTTGGGTGGCAGTATTCGCCCCGGCATCAGGACGATCGGCGAGATCTAGTTCGCGGAAGGCTGAAAAGGCTACATCACGTTCCGAAAGTGGAATTTTACCGATGGCGTGATCAGCACCAGGTAAATAGCGATATTGGATAAATGGACGAAACGCGTGACGCATTCCGTTGATCGACCAGTGATCAGCTTTTAAATTCCATGAACCGGTAGCCAGGCCTTCCACGTCGAAACCGACTTGGCCAACAGCTTTGGAAACACTGCCGGTATTGGTTAAATTAGATGACCATGAAGTAGCCCGCGCGCCGACCACAGGTTTAAAGGTAAGATAATTACGGACGGTTAAAGGATAAGTAATACCGTAGTAAGCATCGTAACGTGCGGTCGACCAAGCTTCGGTCGCACCTGTTTCGGTGGTGAAATTGGGTAAGGGTAGGGCCGCCGAGGGACGCTCGGTCAGATAAGAAGCCGAGACAAACGCACGGTGATTGAACGGTGTTCCCGTAATCGCTCTCTCCGTTAAATCATAACGCAGCTCCGGTAATTTTTGGGCAACGTCTTGATAGTTGTCGGCTTTAGCAATCACCGTCGCCGAGAGATAGCCTTGTGCCAAAGGCTTGGTGACTTCGAAGCTCGCTTGCGGGAGACCGATGTCAGCGATTTCTCGGGGACGGAAGGAGCGAATAAAATCAGGATCCGAGGTGAGATAAAATTGACCTGCGAAATCGAAATTATTGGTGGTGTGACCGTTAATA
>CAIOLH010000099.1 GCA_903859115.1 uncultured Opitutia bacterium
GCTTTTCAGAAAAAGAATTTTACAGGGACTTTTAGTCCGCCGTATGCAGTGATCAATGATTTCGCATTTCTGAAATCTCTTAGTCCTAAAAACCTGCGCGATGGTTTAGTTGAAGCCGTCAAGGTTGCCTTGTTAAAAGACCCTGAATTTTTCAAGTCGCTTGAAAAAGACTCACGCGAGTTGGCCGCTGGGAATTTAACTTTAATCAGCGCATGTATTCGTCGATCTGCCGAACTGCATGCTCTGCACATCACCCAAGGAGGCGATCCGTTTGAACTCGGTTCAGCGCGACCGCTTGATTTGGGTCACTGGGCCGCTCACAAGTGTGAGACTTTATCAAAATATCGACTAGCCCATGGCGAGGCCGTCGCCATTGGCTTGGCCATTGATGTACTCTGTGCTCGAGAGCTTGGTTTATTTTCTAAATCAGAATCCGAACGCGTCATCGATTTACTACTTCGCTTAGGTTTTCAATTATACACCCACGAGTTAGAGATTAATCATGGTGATTCACTGATGCAGGGGTTGGAAGAGTTTCGTGAGCATCTTGGTGGGCAGCTGACTCTTATATTGCCCACTGCTATCGGGCAATCGACCCATGTTCATGCACTATCGAGTGAGGTAGTTAAAAAAGTTACCGCGGAACTCCGCCACCGCTTTTCATCAACATGCGCCGTGTTGTCTTAAATGTAGTCGGCCTTTCCGCGCGCGATTTGGAGTCGGGCGAAATGCCACACATTGCTCAATTAGCCAAGCGCGGTTCATCCGCCAAAATTTCTCCAGCATTTCCCGCGGTTACTTGTACCGCACAGTCTGACTATTTAACGGGGGAACGTCCGGCTGTTCATGGTATTGTCGGCAACGGATGGTACGATCGAGCGCTCAGTGAAGTCCATTTTTGGAAGCAGTCTAATCGACTCGTTCAAGCCCCCAAGGTTTGGGATAAATTACATCAACGTTCCAATAAGCTCCGCATCGCTAATCTATTTTGGTGGTACAACATGGGTACACAGGCAGATATTTCGGTCACGCCTCGGCCTAATTACCTGGCGGATGGTGGGAAGGTTTTTGATATCGCGACCTACCCCTATGAAATCAAAAATTCTCTGAAGGCCGAACTCGGTGAATTTCCTTTTAAAAACTTTTGGGGACCCGCGGCTGGCTTAGCTTCATCGCAGTGGATTGCCCGAGCCGCCCAATGGATAGAGCAGAACCAGAAGCCCGATTTAAATTTAGTTTATCTTCCGCACCTTGATTATGATTTGCAGAGATTTGGTCCGAGAAGTCCGGAGGCTCTTCAGGCTAGATTAGATATCGATAATCTAGTGGGTGAAATGATTTTATTTTTCGAAAAAAGAGGAGTCGATGTGATGATTGTGTCTGAGTACGCTATCACTGAGGTTAATCAGGATATTCCGCTTAACCGTATTTTAAGAAAGAACGGACTACTTAGAATTAAAGAAGAGTTGGGGGTGGAAATTTTAGATACGTTTAATTCTCAAGCCTTTGCCGTCGTTGACCACCAAGTCGCCCATGTGATTGTTCAGGATAGTAGTAAACTTGATGAAGTCAGAAAAATATTGGAAAACACCGACGGGGTAGAAAAAGTCTTAGACCAAACCACCCAAAAACATTTAGGAATAAATCATGAGCGTTCAGGAGACTTTATTGTGGTCGCGAAAAAGAATGCCTGGTTCTCTTATTACTGGTGGCTGGACGATGAGCGGGCGCCCGATTATGCACGAACCGTGGATATTCATCGTAAGCCCGGTTATGATCCAGCTGAGCTGTTAATTGATTCAGCAATCAAGTTTCCTTTATTAAATGTGGCATGGTTTCTTTTAAAGAAGCGTTTAGGCTTCCGAGCATTATTAAAACTCACGCCA
>CAIOLH010000100.1 GCA_903859115.1 uncultured Opitutia bacterium
ATATGACTTCGGCGGTGGAACCTTCGACGTTACCTTAATCGAAGCCCAAGGTAATGATATTAACGTTATCTACCAAGATGGCGTACAACAACTAGGCGGAAAAGACCTTGATACAGCACTGCTTAAAATAATCGGTGAAAAATTCCGTGCAAAAACCAGTGATGAATTTGATGCTGTCGATTGTAATTTCAGTAAACTGGATATCGAAAGTGCAAAGCATACTTTATCAACCAAAGATAAAACTCAAATTCGTCTGGTATCAGGTAAACATGGCCCGATTGTTATTGATTTAAGTCGCGACGAATTTGAGGCCAGCATCTCACATCTCGTGTCTCAAGCTGAAATGGCCTGTGAGAATGTGTTACGATGCGGAAAAGACGACCCCTCACAGTACGTTAAGAAATCTGACATCAAAGAAATCTTTATGGCCGGCGGTACCTCACGCGTGCCCGCCATGCAAGCATCGGTAGAGAGATTATTCGGGAAAAAGCCTACCGTTAAAAATCCTGATCAAGCCATAGCGCTAGGTGCCGCGATTTATGCTGCTATAAATACACAGGGTTTATCTGGTCTACAGAAAGCTGCCGTAGCCGATATTGATGTTTCACTGATTACGCCTCACTTCTTCGGAACTAGAGTCTTGGACAGCGAAACTGATGACCCTTACAATGATACTCTCATTGAAAAAGGTGAAAAGTTGCCATTCAAAGTCACTAAGACATACTATACAGCCGGCAATAATCAAACGGGGGTTAACTGCGTTATTACTCAATCAGCTATCGCTGAACGTAACACGGAATTCGTTACTATAGTCAAGGAAGCGAATCTGCCATTACCTTCAGGACGCCCTGCAGGCCAACCCATCGAAGTTACTTATGAATATGATATTAATGGTACCATGCAATGTTCCTTTAAGGACATTCAAACTGGCCAAATAATAAAAATTGATATCAAGCCTAGTTAATTACGATGACATTCATTATTTTTTGGATAGTCATAGTTGTAATCGGAAAGATACTTGAGGTAATTGGTAACGCCGGTAAAGATACTTCCAGCAATAGCGGTTCGCCAGGTCCATCGGACGATGAAATAGCATCTGTAATTGCGACGAGTATGACCGTCGGTGCCTATTGTGCACTTGGGGACGGAAACCTAGATAATAGAGAAGTAGAAACCCTCAGAAGGTGGAAAAATGATTTCGTGAGCGAGTTTAAAGTCAGTATCCGTTCTAAAATCGATACGACTATGGAAAATGAGATTCGAGCCAGTTTTAACGGTGTATCGGAGCAACGCCTGCATACAGCTTGTAGCAAACTCAAAGAAGTCGGAGATCCATTCAAAACTAAGACCATGGGTCTAGCCTTTGAAATAGTCGTTGCGGACCAAAAAATTGAACCATCGGAGATGGCCTGCCTTCATAAAATCGCACGTCTCATGGATATATCAGACACTAAATTCAAAGAACTGGAAGAAAAACATTTACACCCTATTCAACTTAAAGAGGCAACATCAGGACAATCTAGCGCAACAACTAATGAACAACTTCTAGGGATTAATCCTTCTTGGACCAAAGAAGAGAAACTAGCCAAGCTAACCTCAGAGTTCTCCAAATATAATGCACGTATGCAGACCATCCGTAACGATGAACAACGCGCACAGTGCCGTCGCATGCTTGAGATTATTGCTGCCATGCGTGAAGAGTTAACGACTGGCCGAAAGCCTTCTGCCGTAAATCAAACAACATCACAAGCTTCTTCCAATTCAACAGGACCGGTAATACCTGCACCCGTGGCATCCAAAGATGAATTATTCATAGGAATCAATCCTACTCTATCCCCCAAGGAAAAAATTTCGAAACTAGACGAAGAACAAAACCGGTGGGAAACGAGAATGAAAAATAATTTAACACCTGCAGCAATGGCCAAGTGCGAGGATGCTCTTCAAACGATTCGCCGGTTACGTAATTTATATACGACTCAAATCTAAGGACTGATTAGATGCTGATCTAGTTGAGCATCCAGTCGCCTACGAAAGTTCTGTAAAGATCCATCATGCTTAATCCATCCATGTTCGTAGAGATCGGATAAGCGTAGGTGAATAATACCATAACCTGCCCGACTCAGAACCGCTACCCTGTCGCGTTGTAAAAAGGGGTAATGATTATTAAGCGGATAGCCAGGCGAGCCATCAATTTCAACGTGTACGCCTTTACCGCTTACGGAATTAATTAAAACGAAATCCATTTTTTCCTGTCCACATGCCTTCACCGATGCATGCAATGTAATACCTGACTCACTTTGTCCTGGTGATCGTGATTGAATATATCTCAGCAGCTCTGAAGCTAAAAAATTCTTTGCCTCGCCAATAATTCCACTGGGATTAAACTTAGGGAAACTAAATGCTCCAGCAGTCGAGTCGTTTAGATTAAGGTAACGCTTGAGTCTTTCGGCGTTTTTTGGTTCTTCCCCTAAAATAGCCACGGTGAATAAGCGCGCACGACTTGTTGCCACGTTGAAACGATTCGGATTTTCATAATGCCCCTTGGCATAACGCGTGCCTACCCCGAGACCAAAGGTAAGTAGAATGATATCTCTTTCGTTGCCTTGCATCTCCTCTGGAGTTCCAACGATTAAATCTAGAACCTTGAAGCGACCCATAGTTTGCGAGCGAATTTCGGCCACCTGATCGCGTGTATAAGACACCACACCGACCGTTAGTGGTTGGTTCGTCTTTTGACCTACAAGTAGGCCGCCTGGTACAAAAGCCATGCCGTTCTCAATAGATGTTAAAATTTCAATTACTTTGTCTACCTCAGCATCAACAATGCCAGCCTTGGGTCGACGTACACCACCGGTAATAATGACCTTAAAGGTACCCTTACCGAGATTCTTAGCGGTTTCGGTCATGACCTTGAGCCCTCCCCCGTCCGAGTAAAACTCCTCGCTCGTAAAGCCTGCCAGAGTCGGTCTCGAGCGAAAATGCTCGTCCAACATAACTTGTGGGAGTTGAGCAGAGTACGGACTTCTTAAAATCAAATCTAGAATCGAATGTTCCGTGACTAAAATACTCCGAGTCTTGGCAGTTTCATAAGAGACGGTCTCACAATGTCTCTCCCAGGATAAGCGCTCAAAATTCCGGTTAAGTGCGAATAAACCCGCAGCACCGAGTCCAAGCTGACGATCATCTCCCACCACACAAAAACGTGTTCCGCGATAAAAAGCAGGTATTAATTCAGCGATATTCACCTGACTGGCTTCATCCACCAAGACCATGTCAAATAAACCTAACTCAAATGGAAAAACTGTACTTAAGTCTTTAATCTCAGCCGCCCAGATGGGTAACGCCTTCAAGGCATCCGCAACTTTAGTTCGAGCAAAAATCGACTGCAGTCTAGAAGGCTTACGGAAAAAGAATACCTGTTTAAATTGCTGTAAGTCAGCAAGGTGCTCATTGGCCTTCGAAATTCGCACCATCTCAAGTTGCGTTTTAACCAACTCATTGCTGGTTTGTTCATAACTAGTACGCTTCACAGATAATAGTTTACGCACTTCCTCGATTTTCGGATCTAAACATGACTCGCTTTGCAATAACTCATGAGCGGCGTGTAAAGTCTTAACATACGCATCAACTTTTCGAATGACGGCGGCTTTATTATTTTCAGATAATAGCCATTTTCCACCTAACTCATGGGCCGTAAAACTAAGCAAAGTTCTCAACTTTAATGCCTTGAATTTAGAAAGTCCTACGCCCTTCATGCGCGCCTGCTCTATCGTTTGTGCCATTTGCTCAATTAAATGAAGATACTCAGCATCAATCACCGTCTTACCTGATAAACCTTGATCTATAAAATCGGTTTTCTGATAGTTTTGTGTATAAAAATCGCGGAAAGAAATTAATTGGTTAAGCGCTTCGGCTGAACGGATTGTTCCTTGTAGATAAAAATCGATGGTGTCTTCCAATGCATAGATTTCGGCCAGAGATTGCTCAACCTGCTTCCGCAGTCTATCGACACGACTATTTAAATCGTTAAATACTTTGGTAACACCCACATGATCTGCACGTGCAATCAGCTCTTCAATTTGAGCTTTCTGTTGTTTTCTTCCCTCGGTATCTGCGACGGCTAATGAGAGAGCCCCAGGACCCAAAATCTTGTCTACTTTTTCCTGCACCACACTCAGTGCAGCCTTTTTATTGGAGACTAAAAGTACCTTTTTACCCAATAAAATTGCCGATATGATCATCGCCGTAATGGTATGCGATTTACCCGTTCCTGGAGGCCCTTGAACATAACTAATCTCTGAAGCCCATGCGTCTGCAATCGCTTGCTTCTGAGGCTCAGAAAGAGACATCGGAATCAACGGTACTATACTATTATAAATCCTCGATCTCTCACTATCATCGCGTGAAATATCTACGTTCGTCTGCTCAATCGATGAGAGTAACAATTTTGCCAAAACCGGATTTTGCACACCTTCACCACCATGCTCGCCATTAGTTTGTTTTATTAACTTCGTGAGTGCCTGATAAGTGGTTACTTCGGATGGCTTCACGCCCACAAATAGAAACTGACAATTTATAACCTGTCCTTGGGTTGCGCCTGCTATTTGTTTAATTTGTAAAGGTGCAGGACAGTCACTTTGTTGAAATTGTAAGTTACTCAGCGCTGGAATTTGCACCGATAAAATGCCGTAAACAGCTTTTACCAGTGGAGCCCAATCACTGGGGACACTTTTAGTAGTTGCCGCTTCAATAAAAGACTCTGCCTCATTAATCGCTCTTAATAACTCCTTTGTAAATAGGACGGGTGACTCAGTTTGGGCAGCAACATCACCCACCGTGTCTGCACCCGGTATGAGCATCGCGAGTAAATCATAATTTAACAACGTATCTTCATACTCAAATTCCATGTCTACTGTGCCATCAGCCTCTATATCAATGGGCATGATAATGAGTGGACCCGCAACCTCGCGCTGCTTTCCCTCTAAGGTAATTTCTCCAGCAACGATTCCATAACCTAAGTAAACCCCAAGGTTTTCCTCTTTATCGATTTTTTGACGGGCTTGATCTAACCAGGTTTCCTGAGATAGCCCTGCATACTTACTGAGTCCCAATCCAAAAATCGAAGGTACCCCAGCAGAAATAGTGCGGTTAAGACAATTCTCGAATCCGCCACGGAAGGATATCTTGCGAGACATATCCCGCAAATATCCAAGGTAATCGCTAACACGCATGTGGCTGATTAAAGCTTAGTCGACTCAGTGATCGCTGCATTAAGATCTTTAATCGATCCAGCTAACGCATCACTCGAAGCTTTATAGGAATCGATAGATTCTTTGTGCTTAGAAATGATTTCAAAGAGCGCTCCGTAACTTTTAACCTCCGCTTCGGTCACAGCCCTTATCTCGTCATTAATCTGGGTAGTAGAATTCTTAATTTGTGTGTTAGAATTCTTTATCTGATCAGAGAGGGCCTCTAATTTAAGGATAAATTGCTCAATTTTCTGGATGATTAAAATCAGACTAACGGTAAGTGACAGGAAAATGGCCAGTAGAATATAGGAATCGATTGTCATAAAATTAAACTGGTTTTAATTAAAAACTAATCAATATTTTAGTTTATTTATATAATAAAATCTCCTTGCCCGCAAATATGGGATTAATTAAGGTTTTTTATGGCTAATATTATAGGTATCGACCTTGGTACAAGTACCACCCTATTGGCCCGCTTTAATGATTCCGGCTCGGTTGAATCCATCGTCAATGTCGACGGTGATTCCCTAACCCCATCCGTGATTCAAATCGAACCCGACGGACAAGTAATCTATGGCAAAGAAGCCAAGAAATGGCTCGGACTCGGAAAAGACAATGTATTCTCAGAATTTAAACGCGAGATGGGCAGTCATACCTCTTGGGAAGTTAATGGACGAAAATACACACCTGAAGATCTCAGTGCATTTTTATTGAAGAGCGTTTCAAGTGAGTATGTAGCCCAACACGGCAAACCCGATACGATTGTCATCAGTTGGCCCGCTAATTTTACTGACAGGCGAAAAGTAGCCACCCAAGAAGCTGCACGACGCGCAGGACTTAAAGTTGTAGACTTCATCAACGAACCAACCGCCGCTGCCCTTTACTACGCACACAGCATCAAAAAGAACGGTACATTCCTTGTATATGATATGGGCGGAGGCACCTTCGATATATCATTAGTCGAGGTAGATGGCTTTAATGTCAAAGTAGTCTTCTCCGAAGGCGTGGATCGACTCGGAGGAGCGGATATGGATAAAGCCGTGCTAGAAATTATTTCTAGAAAGTTTAAGGAACAAACCGGTGCTCCATTCGACCGCGAAGATTGTAACTTTACTCAACTCGACATCGAAGAGCCAAAACACTCGTTGAGCACAAGAGATATTACTTATATCCGCCTAGTATCCAATCTCCACGGCCCGCAAAAGATTTCCCTTACCAGGTCTGAATTTGAAACCGCCATCAGCCCAATCATTAAAAAAGCAGAATCTGCCTGCCTAGAAATGCTAAAGGTTAATCAAATAGATATTAAATCTATTTCCGAAGTCTTTATGGTCGGCGGTCCCTCAAGAATTCCCGCACTGCAAGCGAGCGTAGAAAAGATTTTTGGCCGTAAGCCTATGATTCGCGAGCCTGACCATGCAGTCGCGCGAGGAGCCGCAATCTACGCCGCAATAAAGACCGATAAATCTATTCTAACCAATTTACAGAAAAATGTCATCGGAGCAGCTAAGGTAATCGAAATTACCCCGCATTATTTCGGTATCGCGCTTCACGAGTCCTATTCTGAGGTCGAAATGTTCAATCGTGTGTTAATCGATAAAGGACTCCCCGTACCCCACTCTACTGGACGTAAATTTATTATTACAAATGAGGAAAGTCTCAAGGGAGTCCGGCTAATCATCACTCAAGGAAGAAAATTAGAACGCGAACTGAAAAAAGTAACTGTATTACACGATAAATACATCAAACTCGGTCTTGGAGCACGAGCCGGACAACAAATTGAAGTGACCTTCTCCTACGACATTAACGGCGTAATGAAATGTACACTGCTTGAAACCTCCACACTTACCCGAACGGTCGTCAATCTCCAAGCCGACTAAATAACATGCATGAAGTTAAACCTGAGAAGCATATAATAGGTATAAAACTCGGTACAAGCTCAACGCTTGTAGCTAGATTTAACAATGCTGGTAGAGCAGAAATC
>CAIOLH010000101.1 GCA_903859115.1 uncultured Opitutia bacterium
ATTCCGAAATGGCTGCGGCCGTTCCCGTATCAGGCAGTGCGTACACTTATTCTTATGCGACGCTCGGAGAATTGATGGCGTGGATTATTGGTTGGGATTTAGTTCTAGAATATGGTGTTGGTGCTGTGACTGTTGCCGTAGGATGGTCAGGATATCTCAAAGGATTTCTCGAAGGTTTCGGTGTGGCCATTCCTGCAGCTTGGGCTTCGGCCCCTGTGAATTGGGTATTAGATGCTACATCTGGCGCTTATCATTTCGTCGGCACGGGTGCAGTGATTAATTTACCAGCGATGTTGGTCGTGGCTGCAGTCACAGCGATTCTCACCATTGGTATTGAAGAGTCTGCGAAGGTGAATGCAGCTTTCGTCGTTCTGAAAGTGACCATCGTCGTCATGTTCATCGCGGTGGGATTAGGACACGTGGCACATTCCAATTGGGTGACCGTTAATAATCCTGCGGGTCTTTTTATTCCGCCGCAAATGGGTGTTGGACAATTTGGATGGGACGGAATCGTACGCGCCTCAGGCGTCGTCTTCTTCGCTTACATTGGTTTCGATGCGGTTTCGACGGCTGCTCAAGAATCTAAAAATCCACAACGCGACATGCCGATTGGCATCCTAGGATCACTCGTCATCTGCACCGTGCTTTACATTTTAGTAGCTTATGTGCTCACGGGCGTCATCCCGTACGACCAACTTAGTGTGGCACAGCCGATTGCCAAAGGTATCGATGCCATGGGCTTACCCTGGCTCGCTCCTTTTATTAAATTCGGTGCTATTTTAGGCCTCAGTTCAGTGATTCTCGTTTTAATGTTGGGCCAGACCCGGGTATTCTTCGCGATGTCGAAAGACGGCCTCTTGCCCGTGAACTTTGGAAAAATCCATCCACGTTTTCAAACCCCTGCCCGCATTACACTCGTCACCGGCATGATCGTGATGGTCGCAGCGGGATTGGCACCGATTGGACTCGTGGGCGAGCTCTGCAGTATCGGTACCCTCTTCGCCTTCGCCCTGGTTTGCATCGGCGTCATGGTACTTAGAAAAGTAGATCCCCAACTCCATCGCCCATTCCGAACACCCTTCATTTGGATCGTGGGTCCTGCCGGCGCAGCCGCTTGTTTTTATCTGATGTATAGTTTGCCACTCGACACTTGGATTCGTCTCGGCGTCTGGATGGCCATCGGTTTAGTCATTTACTTCGTATACGGAAAACGAAATGCTGAACTCGTTAGAAACAACAAAGCCCAATAATCATTTTATGAAATCAAATAAAAGTAAAATCACCCTCACGATCATCGCCATCGCTTTAGCGATTTTTGCACTTACCCAGTGCCAATCCAAGGACGTAGCTGCACCCGCAACATCACCTGCCGTTGCGCCTGTTGAAACCAAACCTGTGGTGGCTGAAAAAGCACCAGAGCCTGTAGCCCCCAAAGCTGTTGAGCCCGCACCTGCACCCGCACAGCCTAAGCCGGTCGAGAAAAAGGAAAAGGCCGCACCTGCAGCCGGATCACCGCCCGAACATCGTCCGATTTTTTAAACCCTAAAAGCCCAGTAAAAACTGGGCTTTTTTTTGGGGTTATCGGTGTTTTGGGCTTTGACCAAGGCACGCTAGGGGCATTAAGCATACCGTTCGATAAAGACCGACCCGTACCGCCATGAAACGCACACAACATTGCAATGCCCTCCGTCCCTCCGACGCTGGTAAAACCGTAACCCTCGTGGGTTGGGTAGATACTAAGCGCGACCTCGGAGGTGTAACCTTCGTGGATCTGCGCGACCGTGAGGGCGTGACTCAAGTGGTCTTCAATCCAGGCACTAACGGCATTCAAGAAATCGCTCAAAAATTAAAAGCGGAATCCGTCATCGAAATCGTCGGCAAAGTTAAGACCCGCACCGATGACACCGTGAATAGTAAATTAGCCACGGGTGGAGTCGAAGTTTTTGCTGAATCCATCCTCGTCCATAATCATTGCGCTGACCTGCCCTTCCCGATGGATGACGACAAGGCAGACAAAGTGAATGAAGACTTACGTTTAGAATATCGTTATCTCGATTTACGTCGTCCACGTAATTTCGGACTTCTTAAACTTCGTCACCTCGCTTCAAAAGCGATTCGTTCGCAACTCGATGATCAAGGCTTTATCGAAGTCGAAACGCCTACACTTTTCAAAAGTACTCCTGAAGGTGCTCGTGAATTCTTAGTACCTAGCCGACTCAATCCTGGCGAATTCTACGCCCTTTCACAATCGCCCCAGCAATATAAGCAAATGCTCATGGTGGCGGGTGTTGAGCGCTACTATCAAATGGCTCGTTGCTATCGCGATGAAGATCTACGTGCTGACCGCCAACCTGAGTTCACCCAGGTCGACTTAGAAATGTCATTCATCGACCGCGAAGACATGTATGCGCTTATCGAAGGCATTCTCAAACGGACCTGGAAAGAAACGATTGGTGTAGACATTCCAACTCCCTTCCCACGCATGTCGTACGAGGAAGCAATGAACCGTTATGGTATCGATAAACCCGATACTCGTTTTGCGATGGAGATTCAGGACCTCACTCCTCTCTTCAAAAATTCTGCCTTCAAAGTTTTCCAAACTGTCGCCAATACCGAAGGTTCGGTGGTTCGTGCCATCAACGCAAAAGGCTTAGCCGATATCACTCAAGGCGAGCTCACTAATTTCGAAACCATCGCGAAGAGCCAAGGCGCAAAAGGCCTCGCATTCATTAAGTGTGAAGCAGGTGAATGGAAATCGCCAATCACCAAATTCTTCTCCGACGAAGAAAAAGCGGCACTCAAAAAAGAATTGAATATTGAAGACGGAGATATCGTATTTTTCGCCGCTGCACCTTGGGAACAGGCTTCAACCATCCTCGGACGTATCCGCCTCGAATCAGCCGCACTCTTGAAGGCACGCGGACGAATGAATCTGCCGACCAATCAATATA
>CAIOLH010000102.1 GCA_903859115.1 uncultured Opitutia bacterium
CGAGAACATGCCACCTACCTTGCCCAGCGTAGTCCAAGTACTGCCGTCGTTGGAGCCCACGAGCAGGCCATTGGACACTCTGGAGCCCCCGCCCAGTGCAAAATGGGTCACTATGACTGGCGTGGAAACCACCAATTGGAGCCATTCGCCGTACACCGCTTTGAGGCCATTGAAGACAGCGTTCTCTTGGAAGCATCGACACCCGATTTAACCGATGTCGTTCGTCTGCAAGATGATTATGCGCGTCCATCACGCGACTAATTGATGAAGAAGGTTTTAGCATTTGATTTAGGAGGCACTAAATTCGCCTTCGGGGTAGTCGCCGAAAATGGCGAAGTGATAGGTTCTGATAAAATTGAAACCTTGGCGAAACAAGGTCCCGAGCAAGCGATTCAGCGTGTCAATTTAGCGGCGCAATCGTTGCTTAAAAAATTAAATATTAAACCCGAAGAACTAATCGGGATTGGAATCGCTTCGCCAGGGCCGCTGGATATTGAGAAGGGCTGTGTTGATGGTTCGCCTAATTTACCGGGTTGGACGGGTTACTCAATCGAGGATGGATTAAGCTCTTTCTTTAATTTGCCCGCGCGGATTGATAACGATGCCAATGCCGCCGCTCTGGGAGAGTATAAATTCGGCGCCGGGAAAAATAAGAAAAATATGGTCTATATCACCGTCTCTACTGGGATTGGCGGAGGTGTGATTGTTGATGGACGCTTGATGCGCGGGGCTAATGGGAACGCTGCGGAACTTGGCCACCTCACCCTTAATATCAACGGCCCGGCATGTCCCTGTGGGGCTAATGGATGTTTCGAAATGTACGCTTCCGGCACAGCGATTGCCCGTCGCACCCGCGAGGCCATTCAAGCCGGCACCCAGTCCCAAATTTTAAACTTAGCTGGTAGTATCGAAGATATTACCCCCCATCATATTTTAGAGGCACTAGAAAAGAATGACGCTCTTGCCCAAAAAATATGGAATGAAACTACAGAGTATGTGGGTCGAGGTGTGGCGGTAGTCATCAACACATTTAATCCCGAACTCGTTGTTGTGGGTGGTGGCGTCACCGCCGCTGGTGATCTATTATTTAAACCGGTGCGTGAAAAAGCTCTGCGTTATGCTTTTCCTCGATTGGCTGCAGTTTGTTCAATTGTTCCAGCGGGCCTAGGATCCAATGTAGGTGTTGTGGGTGCAGCAGCGTGTGCGTTTGAGGCTGCTCAATAATTAAAGCCTTTGTTTTTTCCACTTCGGGATAGGAAAAACATTTATCTGATCAGTTTTAATTTCTACCCCATCGCGCGGCCGTAGTTTTTTAGCCGCATTGGCGTTAACAATTTCGTAATGTTTTATCGTGGAAATACGTGACGTCAATTCCCAGCAGTTTTTAGGATTATCTACCCAAAGTTTGGACGGAAATTTTCGGAGATCGTAAGGTGCCGAATAACTGCGCAGTGATTTTCTTCGGCCTTTGGCAAATTCATGAAAATAAGACATCACTAATTCACGAACCGAACGATAAACAGGATCGCGCCAACGAAGACTGGTGTAATTAGTTTTTGAGATAGCGCCCCATTTCCCATTTTGCTTAAACGGGGCGATCACGTGATCCATGTCCTGATGGGCACAGAGGTCGATTAAGAGAGGAGGGTGGCCTTGCAACCAGAGTGCCAGGGCGGCAATCATGGCGCCCTCAATACAGTGAGCAGAGTTGGCATTGAGGGCCGATTTTACCGAGTGGGCTGTATCGCCATCGGGCTCAAAATTTTGTGGGAAAAAGACCAAGAAATCCTGAATTTTTCTAGGAGTTTTTAGACCAACCAAAAGTTTTGCCTGCTGCAATGTCAGCCCCATTTTCTGAGCAAAAAGGATCGGTGACCGGGGTGGCATTAATGAGTTTATAAATACAAAGTTAATTTTGCTCAAGACGTAATCTGTTCGCCAAAATTCTGAAAACCTTCACGGTTTATTCTTAAACATGGATGCCACCACCATTGAACATCTCCGCTGGGGAGTGCTGCAGCTGATTTTATTGATTATCTCGATCGGTCTCCACGAATTCGGCCATGCTTGGGCCGCAGATTTAAGGGGCGATCCATTGCCGCGTCTCCAGGGAAGAGTTACGCTCAACCCGTTTGCTCACACTGACCCGATTGGAACTATTTTAATTCCTGCGGTAATGATTTTCCTAAGCCCCGGCTTCGGCATTATCGGTTGGGGTAAGCCCGTGCAAATTTCTCTACCCAATCCCAAGACTCGTCGAATAGACGATATCATCATCACGTTAGCAGGACCCGCGATGAATATCGTGCTATGCATAATATTTGTATTAATAGGACTGATTGGTGATTTTAATTCTGCACGCCCCGAAAACTTAGGTTTAATAAAATTTTTAGCATTAGGAATAATTTTAAACTCTTTCTTAGCGGTATTTAATTTAATTCCCATTCCCCCTCTTGATGGATCACGTCTTGCTTTAAGATTAGGCATCTTTTCCGAAGAGATTTTCCAGACGCTATCCCGATGGGGCTTTTTTATACTACTTATAATCATTAATATCCCAGGATTTAATACGTTGATATGGTTAATGATAGGGCCGATTTTAGAGCTTTCTTATATGATTTGGCCTGGTTTGGCGATTGGCTTAAAACTATTAGAACGGGCTAGTGGCACCTGAGGCTTGCCTATTTTTATCCCATCGCCGATAACCTACTCATGCAAACACTCGGTGAAAGACTACAAGA
>CAIOLH010000103.1 GCA_903859115.1 uncultured Opitutia bacterium
CGACAAGTTCTTCCGCACCGCGGTTGAAACCGTCGACACCCAAAGCCCAACGGCTTCGGAAATCATCGCTGAAAGCAGCGACTCCGACCTCGCCAACATCGCCTTACATATCCCACACACGAGCGAAAAAATTCGTGCATTGCTCGATTTAATTCGTGCACACAGTGGCGAACGCTGGGCCGATCGCGCTTTCGATTTACTCCGCAATCGTGATATCGGTGGAACGAAAACCGGTTCCGCAAAATTAGTTTCGGAATGTATCTCTTATCTTTGCGACGCTGAACTCGGCGACAAAGTTGCTAAACGTTTCAGCGAGTGGCTCGATTCACGTGACCTCCGCCCTCCTGTCATCATTTGGATCATCAAAAATCGTGAGTCCAAAAAATATGCAGAGATTGTCACCCCTCTCGTTAATCCAAATCTCCTCGCCGCGATCTTGAGCAGCATCGACATCGAAGCGCTCGAATCCAATTCCACAGCCCGTATCCCTCTCGTCACTGAGTTGATTAACGACAAAAATATTCTCTCCGATATCCTCATGCCCAATGGCAATAAAGTAGATATCGAAACCATCTTCGACCTCGTTCGCGTCATGTTACGCAATCAAGGCTTCGACGAAACCACCAAGAGCAAACTCAAGGCCCGCTTCCACAATATCGAACCAAGCGTCGAACAAATCTGGAAGAGCCAACAGGACGAAAACACCACTGAAGAAAGCACGCTCAAGGTGTCCAACGAAAGTAAATTAGCCCGTGAAGCTGAACTCAACGATATCGTTCAGGTCAAACTTCCCGCCACGAAAGAAGCGATTCAGATCGCGAAAGAGCACGGCGACTTACGTGAAAACTCTGAATACAAGATGGCTCGCCAAGATCACGACACCTTAACTGGACGTCGCGGTGAATTAGAAGCGATGCTCAAGAAGGCTGAAGTATTTGATTTTTCAACAGCCAAGACGGATAAGGTTTCTATCGGTACCAACGTTAAATTACATCGTGACTCTGATAAGAGTGAAATCACCTACACCATTCTTGGTGCTTGGGATGGCGAACCAGAGAAGAACATCCTGGCCTACATCACGCCTTTAGCTCGTCAGTTCTTGAATAAGACAGTGGGCGAAGAGTTCACCACGAACATCAAAGGACGCACTGAAAAGTGGAAGGTTCTTTCGATTACTCGCTGGGCAGATAAAAAATAAGCCGAAGTTCATTCTTGGACGCGACGAAGCCCTAGATTTCTAGGGCTTCCTCTTTTGACACGGACACAAACCCACTGCAATCTCACCGCATGCCCGACCCTTGGGAGTCCATTCGCCTTCTTTCTGACCCCACCCGGGCACGGATTCTTTTCCTCATCAGCCGAGGCGAACTTTCAGTGGGCGAACTTCAAGAGATACTCGGTATGCGCCAATCACGCATTTCTACGCATCTCGCGTTATTAAAAAAATCCGGACTAGCGCACGATCGTCGCGACGGAAAAAATTCTTTCTACGTACTAGCCGAAAATCTACCGAGCGGTGTACAAAAAATTATTGAGGCGACCCAGCAAGCAACCGCCCAAGAATCGCAAACCCAAGCTGACCAGCGAGCGCTCAAACGCCTAGCGGAAAAACGTCGCCGCAAAACCGAACAACATTTCAACCTCGTCGCCGAACGCTTGGGTAAAAACTATTGTCCGGGTCGCTCATGGGAATCCATCGGGCAGATGCTCTTTTTATTAACGCCTAAAGTTAAAATCGCCGACCTCGGTGCGGGTGATGGCACGCTCTCCAGACTACTCGCCCGCCAAGCAGAATTTGTTTACTGTATTGATAACTCAGCCCGCATGGTAGAGTTGGGTCGAAGTTTAGCCAAAAAAGAACAGATCAAAAATCTGGAATATATTTTAGGGGACATCGAAAAAGTTCCGCTACCCGATAAGAGCGTGGACCTCGCCCTACTCAGCCAAGCTTTACACCACGCAGAGAATCCGAAAAAGGCATTAGCCGAAGCCTATCGTATACTTAAACCGGGTGGCCGTTTACTGATTTTAGATTTACGTGCGCATAAGTTTGAAAAAGCGCGCGAACTCTACGCCGATCGTTGGTTAGGTTTTAATGAAAATGATTTGCACGATTGGCTTGAAGAATCAGGGTTTATTAAGACCGAAGTGCGAATTGTCACAAAAGAGTCACAGGAGCCGGGCTTTGAGACAATTTTAGGCACAGCGATTCGGCCTACTAAGTAATATTTTGGGGTAAATACTCATTATTGAATGCGGATAAGTTTAGGTCTTTTTGCCTTGTTAATGCTTGGCAAAATTACGCTGGAACGGCACTTTCAGAGTTATACTTTCAAGAGCCCCCAAGCTCCTGCACCCCCGATGGCTTTACCCATTCCCCGCCTCTTTCGATTAGCCATAATCGCAACCCTGGTTGCGCTATTTACTGGAACTTTTGGCTCAACGCTTTGCCTGGCTCAAAATAAACCGGCCGCATCTAAACCGGCCGAAGATCCTCTCACCATTCTTTTCAATAAAGCCATCTTGGCGATGGAGCAGAAAAAATATGATGAAGCTCTGAAGAATTTAGATGAAATTGAAAAGAAGGCACCGAAGCTCGAAACAAAATTAGCTGCCGTTGTTCAATTCAAACGAGCGTCCTGTTACTATCTCAAAAAAGATTGGGCCAAGGCCGAAGGCGCAATCAATTTATTTTTAACTAAGTTCCCCAAAGGTACCGAAGATTTTTTTGATATTAATGATAATAAAATCGGTGTCGCTCGTTTAACCTTGGTCGAAGTATACGGCGGACAGTCCAAGTGGGAAGATGCGTTAAAACTTTTGAGTGAACTGCGCAGCAGTCCGCTCGTGCAACCCCAAGACCGCGTGAGCGCCTACGCTCTCTCAGGTCGCATCATCGTTGAACAAGCCAAGAGTGGTACAGAACCAGAAAAGAGAAAAGCTTACGGCCAAGCCTTAGAACTTCTTAAGAAAGCCATTGCAGGCGGACTAGGTACACCCGAAGCGCGTGAAGCCGGCAATCAGCTCGTTGAAGTTTACACCAAACTCGGCCTCGTTAAAGAAGCCGAACAATTAAAAGCGGAAATCGATTCCAAAGGATCCGGTTCACCCGCGGAAATTGTCAGAGCCAACTTCCAACGCATCGAAATCGGTGATGCCCGCTTTGCCAGTGCCGAAGCCAGCACAGAAGAAAAAACCAAACTCGAGCTGTATCGTCAGGCTTTAGCCAGCTACCAAGGCGTACTTCGCCGAAACAATATTACCCGCTCCATTAACAAAGCGCTGGAGCAAAAACAAAACGAGCTCGATAACCTTCTGCGTGTGACTGGCACGGTAAGTGATGAAACCAAAGCGAAGATTGAGATCGCTAAGGCTGAACTCGCTCAGTTCCAAAAAATCGAAGCTGAGTTCTCGAAGAACAAAGATTACGATGCACTCATCGCTTACCGCATCGGACTTTGCCTATTAGAATTAAAATTACCCTGGGAAGCTTTCGTCGGATTCCGTGATATTTTTGACAACTCTCCTAACTTCACGAAAGTAACCGGGGCTTACTACTATTACATCTTAGCACTTCGTGAAATCGGACGAAACACTGAAGCCCAAGCTAAGTGTAAAGAGTTCTTACAAAAATTCCCTGAGGCCGAACAGGTTTCTGAAGTCGCTGTGATTCTCGGATCCATCTCGCAAGATCGTGAAGAATACCCCGAAGCCATCGAACATTATAAGTGGGCAAAGCAGAATGTTAAGAAGATGGATCCTTCGACACTCGAAGAATTGGATTTCCGTATCGCAGCCTCTTACTTCGCACAAGTGGAATGGGAAAAAGCACGAGTCGCCCTGGATGAATTTGCACGTAAGTACCCTAAGTCACTCGGCAAAGAACAAGTCACTTACATGCGTGCCCTTTGCTGGTTCTACCAAGGTAAATACAAGGAGACCAAACAAGGATTTGATGACTACCAGAAACAGTATCCCAAAGGTGCTTTCTTACCCGATGTTCGCTATCGCCAAGCGATTATTAAGTACGGACTCAATCCACCAGAAATCGCGGAGTGTCAAAAAATCTGCCAAGATTGGCTAAAGGACTACAGCGCAAGCAGCGTCTTCGAAGTACAAAATCAAGTCCCCGAAATACACACGTTAATCGGAGATTGTGAAACCCGTCTAGCTACCGATCTGGATAATATGATTCGTACGGCGGACAATAATATCAAAACCAATGGCGACCCTGCAGTTAAAAAGAAATACACTTTAGAAAAACAACGCCTCGAAAAAGAAAAAGAAGTTCATGTTGTAAAATCCATCGACGCTTACACTGCCGCGACGAAAACCAGTAAGACCAACGCCAGTGCCTTGGAATTCGTCGTCCAAGAACTCAACAAACTCCTCTCGGGTCGCGGTGAACATCAAAAGCTGAGAAATCTTTATCAGGAGATTTACGATTGGGACCACAACAGCCCCAAGGCGATGTCATACCTTTACGAGATTATTAAAGCGACCGAGCGCATGGGCGATAAGCCCGAATTCGCTCAGCGCACCGAAGCCACCCAGAAGAAATACAGTGCACTCTTAGCGGTAGCTCGTCGTAAGGTAGATGACTTAACCAAAGCAGATAGCACCACGCCTGCCGTATTAG
>CAIOLH010000104.1 GCA_903859115.1 uncultured Opitutia bacterium
GAAACTCATCAGAAGCCCAAGTGCTTCTGTAACCGTTAATTTTGTTTCCTTAATTTCATCGGCCTTCACTTGTAGGACAAATCCAGCGGTGGGAGCAGGGGCAGAGGGCACAAAGACATTCACTACTTTCTCACCGATAGCTTCGGAAAGTACTGTCGGTTGCTCGTTGGTAATAAACGCGATACTCCAGCAGCCAGGTCTGGGGTATTGCACGAGTACGACGCGACGGAAGGTATCTTTATTTCTCCCGCTTAAGGCATCCACCATTTGCCGGATCGTATTGTAGAGCGCACCTAATCCAGGCATGCGCTCTACGATACTATTAATCCAAGTATTAAATATTTTTCCAAAAATACGTTTGGAGAGCCATCCCAGTACAATGAGGATGACCGCCATGATGAGTGCTGAAATTAGAACGAGGGCGACGTGAGCAGGTCCGGATTGGAAGTCAGGCAACTTCGCATTTTCATCATAGAAAAAGGGCAATAAATTTTGAATTAAGGTCTGAACAGGTGAAGCAACGAGTCCGATTAAGATGGTGACTACGTAAAGCGTGAGCCCGATAGGTAAAACCAAGAACATGCCGGTCAAAAAATTATGACCGAGGAGTGATCCGAACGAAGTTTTAGGTTTAAGATTGGGCATCTTTTTAACGGAATCTTTAATACTGAATAGGTCTCAAGCGTCAATCGTGTGAGTGGGTTTGCAAACCTTGATTTGATGGATAAGTTAATAGTTATGAAACTACCCCAATTTCTTATCATTATGACATCCCTTATTCCCAATTTCCTGAGTGCTACCGAGGGTGAGGCCTATGCGCGAACAGCACCTGGCCTAATCGAAATTAAGGAGTTACCAGCGGCACGCTTAATGATCTCTAAATCTGAACAGCCTTATTTCTCAGCCAACAATAAACTTTTCGGAAAACTTTTTAGTTATATCCGCGAAAAAGAAATTCCGATGACGGCTCCCGTGGAAGCAAAAATTAATCCGGGAGTGATGATTTTTTATATGGATGCGACGTCGGCGGTACGTACGGATTTAAAACCTGGTACCGAAGTTGAATTGCAGAATTTAGAGGCGCGTACGGTAGCTGCGATTGGTATTCGCGGATCTTACTCCAAGGAAAATTATGAAGAAGGTTTAGAACGTCTCAAGGACTGGTTAAAAACTCAGTCGCAACTTGAGGTCATCGGTGAGCCGTATGGTGTCTATTGGAATAGTCCTTTCGTACCGTTTTTCTTAAAACAGTCCGAAGTTCATATTCCCGTTAAAGTTAAAAAATAATTTAACCTTAATTAAATCCAAGCACGCTGACGCCAGGAAAGTCCTTGGGCGATTTCTTTAGCGAGTCCGGGTCCGCGGAAAACCAATCCTGAGTATACTTGAACGAGGCTGGCGCCTTCGTCCATAAATCGGCCTGCGTCCACAGCCGAGGTTATCCCACCGCAGCCGATAATCGGAATTTTGCCGTTCGAGGTCTTACTTAAAAAACGTACCACTTGGAGAGATTTTTCGAGAAGAGGTTGTCCGCTTAAACCACCACGCGTTTCGCATCCTTCGGTTCCTGGCGGTCGAGTGATGGTTGTGTTGGTAGCGATGATGCCCGCAAACTTGGTTTCACTGACAACACTAAGAATATCTTCCAGCTGTGCCGGGTTTAGATCGGGGGCGACTTTTAAAAGTAATGGTACGGGGCCACCTAATGTATTTTTATTTTCTGCCGTGAGTGTGCGGAGAAGTTTAACCAGTGGTTCGCGGTCTTGGAGGGCGCGTAGTCCAGGTGTGTTGGGGCTGCTGATGTTAACGACCAAGTAATCCGCGTAAGGAGCCAGAAGTTTGAAGGAGAATAAATAATCTTCTTGGGCTTCTTCGAGCGGAGTGATTTTTGATTTTCCAATATTGATGCCGAGAGGGCAGACACGTTGGCCACGACCTGGCTGATTTTTCAAGCGATCGCGGAGTGCTTCAGCTCCCAAATTCGGAAAGCCATAAGCGTTTACGATGGTTTTGATTTGGGGGTAACGCCATACGCGTGGCTTTTCATTTCCAGCTTGGGCGTGCCGTGTGACCGTACCGACTTCGACGTGACCGAAGCCTAGGGCGGCTGCTCCGCGCCAGCCCAATCCGTCTTTATCAAACCCAGCGGCCAGACCCACATGATTAGGGAATTTTAATCCAAAAACATTTACAGGTTTTGCTCCTTCGGGAGAAAGTCCGCGTTCCATGAGCCAGCGCAGTGGGGTGATGCTTCCGATGAGTCCCATTCCACGCAGTCCGCATTGATGGGCCGTTTCAGGGTCCATGGCATAAAAGGCCTTAGATAGCACTTTTTCGTACAAAATTGACATACTAAATCCATAAACGGTTATAGGAGGAAAGGGAAGCGGAGAACATCCCCGTGGTAAAACAATGTCTCAACCCCTCTTGACTCTCCTCAGAACTTCCACAAATCCATTCCCCCATGGCCGTTACCTCATCCAAGCTCACGTGGTGCACAATTAGACTTAAAAAAGATACTAACCGCTGGTGGGTTAAAGAAAATTCTGACCCCAAACATTACGACCCAGATGGTCTCGGTATTCTCGATCCCCATCAATTACCTTGGATACTGGATAATTTAGACCCACTGCGCGAGTACGGTCTTTCCAATGAGATTCTTGAAGCGGCCTTCGTGCCATTCCAAATTCACTCAATCGAAAAAGACGAAACCGTCCGCCTCGCTCGTGTGGCTGAACATATTCTCGATTCTGAAGAATTACTTTTTGCTCTGCCTAATATTAAAGACGGTGAAAAAGGTTCTTACGCCGATTTTCTCGAACACATTACTCGTCTTCGCGTAAAATTCATTAATGACACAATCAAGTTAGAGCAAAAATTAACCATCGAGGACGTGGATGAACAATTGGGCGATATGCGCAATCAGGCTTTGATTGAAGGTCGCGATATCCATCCCTTCGAAGAAATTACTGACATTTTAGAATTCGTACCTGCCGGACACGAAGTGCCGACGGATGATGACGATGATGATAAGCCTGCTCGTCCAACTTCCGCGGCTGAAGAAATTGCCGACTTACCTGAAGTTGAAGATGACGATAAGCTGAATAAAGAATTGAAGTGGGACGAAGAAGAGCGCCCAGAAGATATGGAAGGCGAAGAGGGCGGCGAATCACGCGGTAACAGTCGCCGTCGCTAATCCCAAAGTTCTTTAGTCGGCACTTTTTTGTCTTCGTCGACCAATATAGGCGAAGGCAAAAAACAGTCCGCCTATGGCTACCGCCCAATCGCCTTGCTGAACCCAAAAGGTTTCAGGCAGATGCTTTTGAGTGTATAAGGGTCCGACGACTGATTGTCCTGAAAAATAGATAGTATTATTTTGAGTCAACACCTTGGCTTGTCCAAAGCGGTTGATGGTTCCGCTCCACCCAGCGTTTCCACATCGAATCACGGGTAGTCCGGTGGAAGCAGCTAATAAAACCGAATGCGCGTTATGTTGATAGGCGCCCGCTTCGCGACCATACCAAGCATCGTTGGTTACAACCACGAGGAGGTTCGCACCCGCGAGTGCATGTTCGCGTGCGAGTTCAGGAAAAACATCTTCATAGCAGATGAGTGCTCCCGCAATAGCGGTTTGTCCTTTGCGATTGGTAATGGGAAATAAATTGGGTGCCTGACCCGCCACGCAGTCTTCATTGATGGGGACAACTTTTCTGAGTGGAAGAATATGGGCGAGCGGTACGTATTCACCAAAGGGTACTAAATGACGTTTAGAATAAACAGGTCGCTGTAATCCTTCGGATGTAATCACAGCTACACTGTTAGTATAACCGGTTTTTTCTTTATCGATAGTCCCGATGATAAGAGGGGTCTCAGCTTTAATCGCTAAACGCGTGAGTAGATTTATATACGGCTGGCTGGCGAGTGAGATGGGTAGTGCAGCTTCGGGCCATAAAATAAAATCAGGACGTTCACCTTTGGCGTTGGGTTGACTCGCTGCAAGGGTGAGCCCCTCAATTTTTTCAATGTGATCGTGTAATCTCACGGAGTCCCATTTCGCATTCGGATCAAAATCGGTTTGCACGACTCCTGCGGCAAATGGAATTAAATCAGCACGACTGACTAAACTTTCACTGCAGGCGATGAAACCAAACACTATGGGTGTTAAACAAATATAAAGTTCAGGCGTGAGACGACTTAACCAGCCCAGAGGTTTAACGGCGGTTAAGTTAGATTGAGTCGTTATTTTAAGTCGAAATATCCAACTCGCGAAACCGAGATTGATGAGGACGAGAAGGGCTGAAAGTCCATAAGGGCCAACCCAAGCACAGAGACTGAGCAGGACGGGATTACCTTCTTGGCTTGCTGAAAGTGGGAGCCAACCAAAGCCCGTTAAGAATGTGGATCGAACCCATTCAAGTAGTCCCCAGGCGCCCGCTAAACCAAGCAGATAAAGTAGGCGAATAGGGAGCGTAGCTTTTTCAGTCGTAGGAAAAATCCAACGTAAGGCAATTAACCATAAAAATAAATACAATGCACAATAGGCGGTGAGTAAGATTAAGCCGATATAACCTAGAGGCGGGTAGACGTGTCGTAGCCAGATGAGCAGACCTATCCAAAGAATCCAACTTACGCCCCAGGCCGCTTGTCGCCAAATCTTCCAAGGTATTTTCTGAGTTGTTGAAAGAGTCGCGGGAATGAGCGCGAAGAGGGCAACGAAGGGATGTCCGACGGGACCAAAGGAAAAAAATAATAATAAACCAGTTAGGCCTATTCCCAACCAAGCTATCAGAACTGGCGAGTTGAAGATTGAGGGCCGCTCAAGGGTCATTCGGCAACAGGTTCAACAACTTCCCAGCCTTCTTCGCGAACCAGCACTTCGGCTTTTTTCCATTTCATTTCTTGCACATCGTTACCCTTGCGAATTTTGACCACGTCATTGCGTCCGATTTTTGGGTTCGCGCGACGGAACGGTTCGGCCTTCGGTTGATTGGCGGCATCTTCTGGTGTGCCCGGTTCGGCGGGTCCAGTGGCGATGGCGCGGCCTTGGGCTGAGCGTAGTAAAGATTCTAGAGCTTCCATCGATGAAGCGGTGCGGAAAAGACCGGAGCAAACTTCGGATCGTAGCTGACGCATCAACTCCGAGAACGTACGGTAAGCTTCAGTTTTGTACTCATTTAATGGGTCTTTTTGTGCGTAGCCACGGAGGCCGACGGCACGACGCAGTTCGTCCATGTCGGTCAAATGATTCTGCCAATTTTTATCAATCGCACGAATTAAAATATGACGTTCTAAATAATGAAGAGCTTCTTTCGATTCATATTTTTCGCGACTCTCTTGCAGTTCGTTAATTTTCTTCATGATATAAGCAGCTGCTAAATCACGATTCAGGGTAAGAATTTCTTCAAGGGCGATGCGGATAGGGAAGCATTGCGAAAACCAAGAAAGGAAAACTTCGGCGCCTTCGCGGTCGGCCATGCGATCGCTATCTGGATAAATTAAGTTAACACGTTCATCGACCTCTTCAGCGATGACTTCGAGAATGTTTTTACGGGTATTGGCATCGACCAACGAACGATTTCTTAGACCGTAGATAATCTGACGCTGATAATTAAGTACGTCATCATATTGTAAGAGACGTTTGCGTTGAGAGTAATTTTGGCCTTCGACGCGCTTTTGTGCCGTGCCGATAGAACGATTTAGTAAAGGGTGCTCGAGGGGCTCGCCTTCTTTAAAAGATTTCTCGAGGAGCGATGAAATAATGCCCGCATTGGAGAAGAGACGCATTAAATCGTCTTCCAGAGCGATTAAAAATCTTGAACGACCAGGGTCGCCTTGACGGGAGCAACGACCGCGTAACTGACGATCCACGCGACGCGATTCATGGCGCTCGGTACCGAGTACAAAAAGTCCGCCCAGTTCTCTCACGCCTTCACCCAGTCGAATATCGGTTCCACGTCCTGCCATGTTGGTCGCAATCGTTACTGCGCCTTTTTGGCCAGCCATTGCGATGATGTCCGCTTCTTGTTCGTGGTGTTTAGCGTTGAGCACCTTGTGAGGAATCTTCGCCAGCGTGAGCATTCGACTTAAGGTTTCCGAAGCTTCAACGGAAGCGGTGCCCACGAGTACAGGCTGACCTTTTTTATAGGATTCGGTAATTTGTTTTATCGAATAAGCATATTTTTCGCGACGTGTTTTAAAAACAATATCATTTTCATCGATGCGAATACAGTTTCGATGTGAGGGGATAGTCACAACCGTGAGACCGTAGATTTCATGGAATTCAGTGGCTTCGGTTTCGGCCGTACCTGTCATGCCCGCCAACTTTTGGTACATGCGGAAATAATTTTGAATGGTGATGGTCGCGTACGTTTTATTTTCTTTTTCGAGGGCGACGCCTTCTTTGGCTTCCATCGCTTGGTGGAGTCCATCACTCCAGCGGCGACCGGCCATAATGCGTCCCGTATTCTCATCGACGATCATGACCTTGTCTTCTTGAACGACGTAATGACGGTCTTTTTCGTAGAGAGCAAAGGCTTTGAGTAATTGGCCGATAGCGTGAATGTCTTCCGAGACTTGAATGTAGGTAGCTTCGGCTTGGGCGCGTAATTCGTTCCGTTTCTCTACGGTCAGTGATTCATCTTTATCTAATTCCACGTAGCGTGTCGGTAAATCAGGTAAAACGAAAGCATCCGGTTCGCCAGGGCGTAAAGTATCGCGACCGAGTTGAGTGAGATCTGATTCATGATTACGCTCACTGATGGAGAAGTACAAACGCTCCTTGAGATAATAGCGGCGATCTTTTTCTACTTCGCTCGCCAGATTGCCTTCAAACGCTTCGAGTGCTTTTCTCCAGCGACCCACTTCCATTAAACGGCTAAAGGATTTATTACGAGGCATCCCGTGGGCGGTTAGCCAAAGTTTATCCAAGGTGTCCTGCGAAGGCTCTTTATTTTCAGGTACTTTTTTTAGTTCAACTTCGACTTCATTAATAATGCGTGTAACCAACTTGGTTTGTAATTCAAAAAGTTTACGAACGGGGTCAACTAAGCGAGGGAAAGCGGGTTCGCGTTCTTCGGTAGTAGGTCCAGAAATAATCAGTGGAGTGCGAGCTTCATCGATGAGAATCGAGTCGATTTCGTCGACGATACAGAAGTAGTGACCGCGTTGAACTTGTTCTTTGGCCGATAAGGCCATACCGTTATCACGTAAGTAATCGAAACCGAATTCCGAAGCGGTGCCATAGGTAACATCGCAGGCATAGGCCTTTTGGCGTTCTTCGTTACCCATTTGATTTTGAATACAGCCTACGGTCAGGCCGAGCCAGCGGTAGAGGTGGCCGATCCACTCGGAGTCACGTCGAGCCAAGTAATCATTCACGGTCACCAGTTGGCAGTTTTTACCCGTGAGTGCGTTGAGATAAAGTGGTAGGGAGGCGACCAAGGTTTTTCCTTCGCCGGTCGCCATCTCGGCGATTTTATTTTGGTGAAGAGCAATACCTCCGATTAACTGAACATCGAAGTGAACCATTTCCCAGGTTAACTCATGTTCACAGACAATCGCTTTAGTTCCGCAAAGTCGGCGAGCGGCATTTTTAACTACGGCAAAAGCTTCGGGTAAAAGTGCGTCTAGTTTTTCACCTTTGGCTAAACGTGCTTTAAATTCTGCGGTCTTGGCGCGGACTTGTTCGTCGGAAAGTTTTTGGTATTCTAACTCCAGTGCATTGATGCGCTTAACGATGGGGGCGCACTTGCGGAGAAAACTCCGATTATGGCTACCAACAAAGAGTCTGAGGATGCTTTGGAACATGGGGGACCGGAGGCGAAAGTTAGCAAACCCTCGATAGAAAAGGCGAGCCAAAGCCCCCATGGTTCCAATAATAAATGGGGGTAAATAAGCCCATGGATGGGTGATTTCGGGTAAAAAGTTCGATTTATTGGGCCTTTTGACCCTTTACGGTCCCACTTGTCACCCTGGGTATCGGTGGCGTAGGGTTTATTGATACCCCCATGCTTAAGCTGTTATTTAAGTCATTAACTATTTTCGCCCTCCTTGTGTCAGTGGAAGTTGCTGCGGCGGAAAGTCCCAAGGTGGTCATTTGGAAATTTGATGATGTGCGTGCGGGAGAAAAAGCCCGACTTCTTCCGGGATTTAAAAAGGTTAGCGATTGGGCCGTGAAAAATAAAACGGTTATTTCGATGGGCGTGATCTGTGATTCTTTAGCAACTCCCAATGCGGACGACGTTGCTTGGATAAAGAAAAACGCGATTGAGAATGGAGGCTGTATCGAATTTTGGTTACACGGTTGGGATCATAAAAAAATTAAGAAAGCGGATGGTACAGATGGTTCTGAATTTAATGGCTCAGATTTAGAAACCCAGAAAAAGCATTTTAAGGACGCTTGTGATATTTTTAATAAAAATACCCAACTGACCTTTAATACTTTTGGCGCACCGTATAATCAGAATGACGAAAACACGGCTGCGGCTATGGATCTTTGCCCGAATCTGAAAAACTGGTTTTTTGGACCCAAAGATAAGAAGCGCATTATTTTGGGACGCTCGATCAATATGGAGGTCGCCACGGGCAAGGTGAGTTACGATAAATTTATGGAAGCTTATAAAGCTAAGACGCCGGTGAGTCCTCTGGTTTTACAGGGTCACGTCGGTCAGTGGGACGACCAATCTTACAATGATTTCGTTAAAATTGCTGACTTTCTCAGCAAAGAATGTTGGGTTGCTCAAACGCCAAAAACCTTTGCTCAGGCTTCTAAGAAATGATTAATAATTAAATAATAAAAATAATGCCGCCTCAAATTCCGATTTTTAATCCAAAGTTTGATACCGATGAATTTCAGAATAATCTTCAACGTCACTACCGAGAAATTATTAAGAACAATCCGGTTTTCGTGAATAATGAGGGGGTCGTTTTTGTTACCCGTTTTGAAGACTGCTTTAAACTGTTAGGTGGAAAACAATTTAAACGAAATGCACCTCAGGGAATCGGATTAGTCTCTAAGCCGGATAGGGAAACTAGTTTAATGGAACAGACGGTGAGTCGGTGGATGTTGCTGATGGATCAACCTCGACATGATGTTGTCCGCAAGGCTTTCACGTTGCCCTTTATGCCTAAGGCGGTTGAGGCTTTAGAGCCGTTTATTATCAAGCGTTCGCAGGAACTATTACGAAAAATTTCACTCCAGGGTGAAGTAGAACTATTAAAAAGCTTTTCCTATCAACTGCCCGTGATGGTCATCGCAGAAATTTTGGGTGTGCCTTCTGACGACATGGATTTGTTTTATCAATGGTCGGCAAAACTCACTGCTGCGATTGATTCATTTACCCATGAAGGAATGCAAACCGGTACAGAAGTGATCACGCAGATGACTGAATATTTTGATGGTTTGCTCGCACAGGCTGAGACTTTACCCCCGCATTCATTAATTCGGATGTTACATAATGATCCCATGGAATTGACGGCTGCAGAGTTGAATAGCGGTTTAATTTTCCTCTTATGGTCAGGCCACGAGACTACTAAAAATTTAATCGCCAACGGAATTCAACTGTTTGCTGAACACCCAGATATGTACAAAGAACTTAGACAGAAACCTGAACTTATTGCACCGATGGTTGAGGAGATTTTACGTTTTGATTCACCGGTTCAGAAATTAAGTCGCTGGGTTCATGAAGACGCTGTGTTTGGCAACTTTACTATTCCCGCTGGTACGATGATGACGGCTCTTGTAGGTGCCGCACATCAAGATGAAGCAGTTTTTAAGGATCCGGGTTCCTTTAATATACATCGTGATGATAATCGACACATCGCCTTCGGGGTTGGTTTGCATCGCTGTATGGGCTCCACTTTGGCCAGATTAGAAGGACAAGTCGCTTTCAAGGCTTTTGTATCTTTAGTTAAAGAGGTGCGTCCAGTAAGACATTGCTGGCGTACGATTTCGGCGTTTCGAAGTCTTGATGAATTAGTCGTAGAAATTATACCTGCATGAAGTACTACGAGACTAAGTCTGTTATTTCTGGTCAGCAATTGATAGCTATGCCCGCGCCACAAAACGCGTTACGACTGGCCATGTTATTTCAATTAGAGCGAACGCAGTGGCTTTCACCTGCTGAGCTTAAGGAGGCACAGTTAAAGCAGTTTAAGATCATTTTAAAACACGCCCAAGCATATGTGCCATTTTATCGTGAACGTTATGCCCAGGCTGGGATAAATATACCTGAAACTTTAACTGAGGATTTTTTTGTACAACTTCCCATTATCCGTCGACAGGACATACAAGAGGCGGGTGACCAGTTTGTTACCAAAAAACTACCTCAAGAGCATGGCACCATTCAATTTGCTACAACTTCGGGATCAACGGGTCGCCCCGTTCGATTTGGACGTACGGCTCTAACGAATATTTCTTGGCTGGTTTTTGCTTTGCGTGAGCATCTTTGGCATGAGCGCAATTTTACGGGAAAATTATCTGCCATTCGATGGGCGAAGTTAGGTGTAGCATCTGCGCCTGACGGCTTAAGCAGTCCGAATTGGGGTGAAGTCATTGACCCTATTTTTCCGAGCGGTCCCAGCTCATTATTAAATGTCACCGCAAAATTATCGGAACAGCTCGACTGGCTGCATCGCGAGAAACCGGACTATTTAATTTCTTTCCCTTCTAATCTTTTGGCACTATCGCAATATGCTGAGCAGACTGGCTCGAAGCTGCCCCGGGTTCAGCACTTACGTGTCGTTGGGGAGACTCTCACGGCCGAGATGCGCAAGGCGTTGGAGGACTCTTGGAGTACGTCGGTGATTGATATGTATACCTGCGAAGAAGCGGGTTATTTGGCCACTCAGTGTCCTCAGTCAGAGCATTTCCATGTTCAGTCAGAAAATGTAATCCTTGAGATTGTTGACGACGAAGGGCGACCTTGCCCCGTCGGCGTATCTGGTAGAGTTTTGATTACTAGTTTAAATAATTTTGCCACTCCGTTGATACGTTATGAGTTGGGTGACTACGCTGAATTTGGTCCGCCCTGTGTGTGCGGCCGTGGACTTCCCGTGATTAAACGTATTCTTGGTCGTAAACGTAATCGATTGATTATGGCGGACGGAGAAAGTCGTTATAGTTTATTCCCTTATTTAGGAGAGCATGGTCAGATCGCGAGTGTGACGGGTGTTAAAGTAAAACAATTTCAATGTGTTCAACATACGGTTCAGAGAATTGAAATAAAACTCGTGACCGAGCGTGAGCTCACCTTGGAAGAACAAGCACGCGTTACTCAATTAATGCAGGGCCACCTAGGCTATGCTTTCGAAATCTTTTATACCTTTTTGGAAGATATTCCCAGGGGTCCGAATGGTAAATTCGAGGAGTTTATCAGCTTGGTTGACGCCTAACTTATTTCAGAGGGTCATTCACTAAATCTCTTACGACTAAGGCGGCATAGTTGCGGCTGGCATCATCGGGATAATACTCGGAGACGACGTGTAGATTATTCGGAACTTTAAAGTGAATAGTCTCGTACATCGCTAGAAGTGGATCAACGGGTTTGGAACCTTTGCGCATCTGAC
>CAIOLH010000105.1 GCA_903859115.1 uncultured Opitutia bacterium
AGGTAAGTTCCATGGGCACTTTTAAATCTGCGCCGCGACGAACAATGGCCGTCTTATCCATTTTAACAAACGGACGCTCCAACGAAACTTCATGCCAGTCCGCTAATCGAATCGCCGCATCAAGTGCTTCAGCAAAAGCCGGACGGCAATCAGGATAAATTGCATGATCTCCACTGTGCGCACCATAAGCGACGGTCTTGGCCTTCAAGGAAATCGCCCACGATGTAGCTACAGAAATAAATAACATATTACGATTGGGAACCACGGTGGCCTTCATCGAAAGTTCTTCGTAATGTCCCTCAGGCACCGCCACCTTTTGATCGGTTAAAGCATTAGCACCAAACAAGGGGGCCAACGCACGCAAGTCAGCGACTTGATGTTTTACCTTATAAAATTCGCAGAGTTTCTTCGCCGCTTCGATTTCTCGACGGTGACGCTGACCGTAATCCACACTCAAAGCATAAACTTCTCTTCCCTCAGAAAGTAAATGCGCCAACAAAACCGTTGAATCGATTCCTCCTGAATGAATGACGACGGTTTTTTGCATGAAGTGAAATAAACTACTTCGCGCGCCGAGAGCGAGAAACTTTAATCCAGGCTTTATGATGGTCGATAAAGGCTAACGCAAAACTCTCAGCCGCTCTCATTTTTTTACCTTCAGCCAACTTCTTATCACGGAGGCCCGTTAAATGGAGCCAACCATGCGCTACATAAAGACTCACTTCTTCTTCAAAAGTATGCCCATGAGCTTTAGCCACACGCTTCGCTTGATCCAAATTAACACAAATTTCCCCGGCGAACGGCTCCACCGGATGGTCCTCGCCCACAAACGTAATCACATCCGTCACGGTCGCATCATTCATAAAATCCTTATGAATCTTTTTAATCTCCGCATCATTCACAAACACCACCGAAATATCTCCTGCGGGACAAACATAGGACTTCGCCGAATCTAAGGTTTGAATGAGTTTTATCACACTCGAGTCTACGACTTTGATCGACGGATGACGTACTGCCACTTCGACGACTCTCAATTTTTTCTTGGACTTCATTTATTTTATCTCTTCAAAAACTGGTTTAAGTCTTAACCACAAATCATCTAGAGCTTGAGGTAGAACGTGTGTGTCGGCAATCACCGGCATAAAATTGTGGTCACCATCCCATCGGGGAACGATGTGAAAATGTAAATGGGTTGGAATTCCCGCACCCGCTGCACGTCCTAAATTAATCCCCATATTAAAACCCGAAGGCGTCATCACCTTTTGCAGAACGGCCTGACACTTGACGAGCAAGTCCATCAATTCAGCTCTCTCCTCAGCTGTCAGTTCAGCCAACTGACCCACCTCACGAATAGGCAAAACCATTAAGTGTCCTGGATTATATGGAAAATTATTTAAAATAACAAAGCAGTGACCACCCCGATGGAGAATCAATGACTTCTGGTCGTCACCCGATGCGAGTAAAGCAGCAAACGGACTCGTCGTATAGGAATCCCTTCGACTCTGAATATACTGCATACGCCAGTAAGAATGAAGGTGTTCGGTCATATTATTATTTTGAAAATCCTTGAGGATGAGATGTATGCCAGCGCACTGCGGTCGATACAATCGCATCAAGTGTATCAAACTTAGGTTTCCAGCCTAGTTCGGTGCGGGCCTTCGTTGCATCGGCATAAAGTGCCGCTGGATCGCCCTCACGACGTTCAACATATTCACGCGGCACTGGCTTTCCCGTGACGCGTTCTACGCTTTTTAAAATATCCTCAACAGAATACGGCACACCAATGCCGAGATTATAGAAAAAGGCTAATCCTGGCTGACCAAGTTTATCAAAGACCGCGATATGTGCCGAAGATAAATCATCCACATGTACGTAATCACGCAAGCAGGTACCATCGGGTGTTGGGTAATCGGTTCCAAATACTTTCAATGCTGGGCGACGACCCAAAGCTGCTGCAATGGCTAGAGGAATTAAATGTGTCTCAGGCTGATGGTCTTCACCGATACTTCCATCCACCGATGCGCCCGCTGCATTAAAATAACGGAAAGCAGCAAAACTTAACTTTTCTTCTTTAGCCAGCTGGCGAAGTTTAATTTCCACATCTAATTTATTTTGTCCGTAAGGATTAATAGGCTTTTGCGGAAGGTCCTCCGTCATCGGCATTTTATCCGGCACACCAAAAGTCGCACACGTACTTGAAAAAACAAATTTCTTAACTCCCTCTGCAATCATCGCATCGAGTAAATCAAAGGTACGTACTACATTATTCTCATGATAACGTTCAGGTTGGTGCACAGACTCACCCACGTTAATCAGGGCTGCAAAGTGCATGACTAACTCGATCTTGTAGTCCTTGAGTGCCGCGCGAACTTTTACCCCGTCAGCCATATCAGCTTCAACAAACGGAACTCCCGTCGGAACAGTCTCACGATGACCATAGGAAAGATTATCTAAAACAACCACTGAATGTCCCGCCGCCATCACCTGCCTGACGCAGTGACTGCCGATATAACCTGCCCCTCCTACGACCAGTACGTTCATAGCGATTGAATAAACCTCCACCCCCACCTTAGGCAAGTTC
>CAIOLH010000106.1 GCA_903859115.1 uncultured Opitutia bacterium
CGCATCTCAAACCCAGCGCAACACACTTTTAGGGAAATTTAACTGATTATTAATCAGCACTACCTTCGATTCGTCGAATGTCGGCGTTCACATCAGCTATAGGTTCAAAACTATCCCGCCCTTCGGCTGCGCCTAGTGCTCGAATATTGTCACCTTTTTTACGAATAATATTATAGCTGCCAATCGCCTTATTAAAGTTTTCAGAGGCCGTGTGAAGCCCGTTTCTTGCTCTACTAAAATGCCCAATAAATGTTTCCACGCATTCATAGAGATCTTTCGCGGCTGCAGCAATATTACTAGCATTTTCAGACTGTTTGTGTTGCTGCCAGGTTAAGTTGATTGCACTTAAGAATCCCAAAAGGGTGGCAGGGGTAGCGATAAGAATATTTTGCTCATTCGCCTTAAGAATTAAATTATTATCTCCTTCTAAGGCTGTACTTAATAAAGATTCGGCAGGTAAGAATAAAACCACTTTCTCAAAGGGCTGAAGCCCATTTTGTTTTTTGGATGCATAATCTTTAGCGGCTAAGTCTTTGATGGTCTTCAACATTTTTTTGGCATGATCTTCCACTAGTTCTTTGCGGTTTGGAGCGGAGTGATTCGCGAGGGCTACATCAAATTCGGGTACTTTGGAGTCAATAATCACACAACGGTTAACGGGAATGCGTACGATTAAATCAGGACGTGTATCATCGGTAGAAACCTGTTCGCTATAATCACAGAGGCTGCTCATGCCAGCTGAGTCGACGACGTTTCTTAATGTCTGTTCGCCCCATTTACCCCGATGCTGAGAAGATTTTAATACAGCGGTAAAATCATTGGTGCTCGAAGAAAGTAATTTTGTAGCTTCGGACATTTGTGACATCTGGGCATTTACTGCGGCGATGGCTTGGTCTTGCCCTAAAATACTTTGCTGCATGGTTTGACGATAACTTTCGAGTGCTGTGGTTACCTGAGAAATCAAGGGTTCTACCTTGGTGGCGACTTCTTTGGTTACATCAGGTGCCATGCCCTTGAGTACATCGGTGCTCATTTTAGAAAACGCTACTTTGAGTTCCGCGATATTTTTTTCTGAGTCGGATCGTACTTGGGCCAGATTTACTGCATAAGTATTTTGCACCTCGGTAAGTTGATTTTTTGCACTATTAGCAGTTGCTTCAGCGGCCGAAGCTTGTTGCAGGGCTTTGGTTTTTAAATCCAATTCGCTTTGTAGACTGATTTGCAGGGCTTTAATTTGTGCTCTTAGATCTTGTACCAGCAAGTCTTGGTTGACCGAAGCTGCCCCGGAGTTTTTCTGCGTTGAGTACAAATAAATGAGAGCGCCGACTCCTAATATAAGCAGTCCGAGCAATATTGGTATGAGTGTATCCATAAATAGTATAAATCTAGTAGAAAATAGAATAACGGGAGGGCGTGTAAAACGCAACCCTCAGCGTGGGTCAGTTTCGATCGCGATACAATTTCCCATCTCCCAGGCTGCTTCGTAGGCGGCCACGTAATCGGGTGTCGACCATGACGGCGCCGCGGCTTCAGCACCGAGTCCGGCTAAAAATCCATAACGAATGCCGTGGGCGATGCGTTGTCGTCTCGCATTGATTCGTTTGGCAACCCACTGTTCTAATGAAGTGGTATCGATATCTAAATCTTGGGTGCGGGTCGAACGACCTACCTGCCAAGAAACGAAAGCCGCGTGACTGAGATCGGTGACCGACTTAGGTGATACCTCGGGTGGGTGGCGTCCTTCGCGCCCAGCTTCGATATTTTCTTTGATGGTTAATCTTAAATTGACGCGCCAGCGCTCTTCGGTGGAGAGCAGACCGTAGTCAAAATCTGGATTATCAGCCGCATCGTCCTTAAGTTCGTGACGTGCATATTTCCTCCATTGCATGAGCCAAATTTCCCAGGCTTCACTGCCTCGAAGGGGCGGCTTGCCCAACCATTCTGGAATGTCGTCGCGCATCAATTTGTCCGAAAAATAGGATAAATATGATAAAAAGCAAGAAAAATGTGAAAAAATGTTCACTATACCTTGTTTGAGCGATTTTAGATAATAAATTCAATCGAACTATTGGGTGGTCGTGTTGTTATAGTAGTGACCCCACAGTCCTGTCTCACACCCAACTATTTACTCCCTTAATATTCTAATGAAAAAGTTTTCGAATTTATTGATACTCGGGGTCTTTGCCGTCTCCCCCCTTCAAAGTTTTGCTGCCGACACCACGGTTGTTTCAGCGGTCGCTGTTGCCACACCCGTGGCGACATTATCGCCGAGTGACAAAGTAGGCCCAGTTTCGTTGAGAGATGAAACCGTTGCGCAGGTTTTAGATCTTTTACAAAAGTGGACCGGTAAAACGGTGCTCCGTCCGCAAGCGTTACCTCCTAATTTGTACACGCTCAGCTTGCCAGCCGGCGCCACGCGTTCGGAAGCATTGTTAGCGATTGAAACATTATTAAACCTAAACGGCGTTGCTATCATCCAACAAGGCGAACGTTTTCTAAAAGTGGTTCCTAACAATGTTGCCAAGAGTGAATCACCTACGCTGATTACGGAAAGTACTTTAAACCAACCTGCGAGTGGGCGCGTTGCCTCCAAAATTTTTGTGCTTAAGCACGCCAACGGCCAAGAAGTGGTGACACAAATCGCGAGCATGTTGAATGCGACCCTCGCGACACCTCCCGTATACTTCGGTCGAAACAATGCTATCTTGGTTACAGATTCGATTATGAATCTGCAAAAAATCGAAACACTCCTTAATCAGCTCGACCGTCCACAGTTAGACGTCGTGGCCACCAAAATGTACAATCTCAAACATGCGATTGCTACAGATGTGGTAACAAAACTAACCACCTTATTACGTTCACCAGCGCAAACCGCGGGCGCACCTTTTCGTTTAAGTACGGGCACCACATTTACTGCCGACGAACGTACCAACCGAATTATTTTAATTGGTTCGGCCGATCAACACACGTTCTTTGATAACCTCATTGAGACACTCGATGCGAATGCGGATCCGAATACCATGACCGACGTTATTTTCTTACGTCATGCTAATGCTACTGAAGTTGCTACATTACTTACTCAGTTAATCACGGGACAAACCAAAGCGACCACCACCGCGAGTGGTGGTAAGTCGACCACGGGTACTAATCGAGTTACTACTCCTACGGGCAATAATGCAGCTCCCGCCGCCGCTAATTCGGGTTCAGCACAAAATGGTGCGGACGAATTTAGTAGCATGACCACGGTCTTGGCTGATGTGCGTAGCAACTCTATCGTCGTTTCGGGTACAAAAGATGATTTGAGATTGCTTCACCAACTGATTGATAAAGTGGATGTGGTTCTACCACAGGTGCGCGTAGAAGTTGTCATTGCCGAAGTTACGTTAACCGACGCTGATACTAGCGGTATCAGTGCGCTGGGTATGAATGTAACGAACGGAAAGTTAGTCGGAGTGAGTGGCACATTTGGTGGTGGCACTCTTGCCGGTAATGGTTCGGCCTTTGCCGCATTAGCCAAGGGCAACGATCTTTCTGGTGTCATTTCACTTTCAACCACGCCCACTAAGAGCGACACCCGCATCTTGTCGGTTCCCACAATCACCACGACCCATAATAAAGAAGCGACGATTTTCGTAGGTGAGTCTCGCCCGGTCATTACTGGAACGCAGTCCACCGCCGGCACGACGGGCTTGGTTAGTAGCTCAACCGTTTCTCAGCGTGATATTGGCATACAATTAAAAGTTCTGCCACTCATTGGAAAAGATGGCTCGGTACAAATGCAGGTGACCCAACAAGTAGAAGATATTTTAGGCCAAGTGACTTTAGATAATAATCTGCAACCGATTATTGGGCGTCGCTCTACAGAATCATTTGTCAGTGCGATGAGCGGAGAAATCATTGTGTTGGGCGGATTACAGCGCACGCAGAGTCTAAACGATGCTAATCGTCTCGGCCCCATTCCTTTCTTGGGTGACCTGTTTGGCTCATCAACCAAATCAACCACTCGTACGGAACTCGTTATTTTTATGAGACCTTATGTTTTAAATAATTCAGCAGTGGATAATTTGAATGCGATGAATCGAATTAACGCTACGCCGATTAGCGAAGAGGTTAAGAAAGTCCTTAATCAATCAACCGCCGAGCCCGTCACTAAATAATTTATGTCATTGGCTACTCGCCATGGATTGCCCGCAAGCCTCACTGGCCAACTCAGTGATGCTGCGCTCAGTTTAGTCAATGAGACGTCACGGGAAAATCGTTTTAAGGTTCTCGCTCAACAATTAAATATTACGGAGGCTACCTTATTGGTACAACTCGCTCAAGCCACTGGCCTGAGTGTTTTGGAAGAGCCCGCGATTGATTTACAGGGTGTCAAAATTTTACCCGCTCGATTGGCGAGCGACACCCAAGTGGTTCCTGTTTTAATAACTGGTGCCGAAGAAGGCCGCCTTAACTTAATTTCTCCGCTGCCGCCCGACAGCGATACACTCGACTGGATCAGCACTTTTTCTGCTCGTCGCCCGAAGTGGTTTTTAGCTCTGCCCGAACGCGTGGCTCAACTGATCAACGAAAACTACGGGGTGGGTGGCGGAAGTTTAGACGATGAAGGTGAAGATTTACCCGCCCAAGAATCTCTGTCGTCAGACGGAGAGGCCGATGCTGATGCCGCGGTGGTTCGATTCGTTACCGATGTTTTATCTCAAGCCGTTGCCGAAGGTGCGACGGACGTTCACTTCGAGCCTCAAGAGGGAAATTTAAGAATCAGATATCGCGTTGATGGCATTCTCATTCCCGTGCCGTTACCCGATAATTTAGCCCGTTTCCAAGATGCTATTATTTCGCGCTTAAAAATTATGGCGCGCTTAAATATTTCCGAACGTCGTTTACCACAAGACGGCCGGATTAATTTCCGCGATGGTAAAAATGTTTTGGATATTCGTGTTTCGACCATCCCCACCATTTACGCCGAATCAGTCTCACTACGTTTACTCAATCAGCGTAAAGAAGCTTACGATATGAATCGCATTGGGATGTCGGCCGATGAACAAGCGATTATCCGCAAGGTTTTAGACTATCCCCACGGAATTATTTTAGTCACCGGTCCAACAGGTTCGGGTAAATCCACCACCCTGAACGCTTTCTTAAGAGAAATTAATTCTCCGGATTTACGAATCGTCACGATTGAAGATCCGATTGAGTACGAAGTGCCGGGTGCAAATCAGGTTCAAACTAAAGCCGAGATAGGTCTTACATTTGCGAATGCCTTGCGTAGCACATTGCGACAAGATCCCGACGTCATCATGGTAGGTGAAATTCGAGATTTAGAAACCGCCGAAATTTCTATTCGGGCCTCACTAACGGGTCACCTGGTATTTTCTACACTGCATACCAATGATGCACCTGGAGCGATTACACGATTAATAGATATGGGCGTTGAGCCATTCTTAGTGGGATCGGCGGTTGAACTCGTCATTGCGCAAAGATTGGTTCGCAGACTTTGTTCGGACTGTGCCAAGGATGTGCCCGTGAATCGCGCGCGCTTATTACCTGCCTTGGAATCACTCGGCATGGGCGAACCTGAATTAAACCAAGTCACTTCATTACGCGAGCCAGTAGGATGTCGTCGCTGTCGCAACACCGGCTATCGCGGTCGCGTCGGAGTTTTCGAAATTTTTCATCCTAAGCCACTGCACGATTTAATTATTACCCGAGTAAGTAACCGCGAATTAACAGATCGTGCGATTGCTAATGGTATGAGACCTTTAGCCCGAGCAGGCTGGGAAAAAGTTGTGGCGGGATTAACGACGATTGATGAGTTGGTCCGTAATCTAAGTTCTAACGAATAATTATGGCATCCTTCACTTACACTGCCCGTGATAAACTGGGCTCCGTGGTTGAGGGAGTAATTGAGGCACCTCATCGCCGTGATGCGTTGCGTAAGTTGCAAATGAAGGATTTAAAGCCCTTGAAGGTTGAAGAAGTGGGGGCGGCTAAAAAAGAAAATACCAGCGACCGAAATTCTAAAGAAACTGAACCTACGGCCGCTGAGTGCTTACCGTTTCTTGAATCTATGGCTGATTTGGTCCGCAGTGGAATGTCGGCCGGCGAATCCCTACGACTACTTTCATTGCGCCTTCAAAAATCTCGCCTCCGTAATTTATGTTCTGGGATTTGGGCTAAATTAGGCGAAGGACAAAGTTTGTCCGCTGCCATGGGTGCGTACCCGGCCGTGTTTGATGGTCAGACGATTAATTTAATCTCTGCCGGTGAAGCTACGGGAAATATTCGCGATGTGTTGGAGCGATTAATCACTCACTTTACGGAGCAGGCAGAATTTAGACGTAAATTAGTCGCCGCGATGGCTTACCCGGTCTTCATCTGCTTTATTGCGATCGGCGTCGTGATTTTCTTCGTACTTTATTTATTACCGAGGCTACAGACTTTGCTGACTTCACTCGGTGGAAAATTACCTCTTTCCACAAAACTTTTAATTAACTTTGCAGATTTTTTTATCGTCGCCGGGCCACTCTTTTTAATCGCTGTAGTTATTGGCGTGATTGGAGTTTATCAGTGGCGTAAAACTGAAGCAGGTAAAGTAGCCTCCGATGCGTTACTATTAAAAGTACCATTAATGGGTGCATTTGTGATGAGAGTTTCAGTTCTTAATTTTTGTCAGACCTTAGCCGTACTTTTGGAAAATGGAATCACGACGGCCGATGCGTTAAGATTAGCAGAAAAGACTGCGCCTAATCGTGCGATGCGTTTACAGATGCGAGAAACAACCGACCGCGTTTTAGAAGGGGAGAGCCTCTCTCGGGCCTTAGCTCGTACGGGATATTTTCCACGACTTCTATTAGATCGGGTGGCTGTGGCCGAGCAGACCGGAAATTTAGCACCAGGTCTTAGAGATATCGCTCGCTCTTATCGCGCCGAACTCGATCGCTGGCTCGGAGCTATTTCACAAACGATTTCAGCGAGCGTATTGATTGCCGCTTTTTCGTTTGTTGCTTTTATCGCCTTTGCGATTGTCGCTGCCGTCTTCGAGGTCAGCGCCAGTTTCCGCTTCTAAACTTACTTAGCGGTAATAAGTTCCAAGGCTGTTAATTGCATCGTCAGTGTGACCGTACCAGAGTTTCCACGATCGGACTGTAAACTAAACGAGCTAATAGAAATATAGGGAGCCCGCGGGCGGAGGTTTTCGTAAAACTTAACCACCGTCGCCATGTCAGCGCGTCGACAACTCAGCTGCATTGTGTGTAGAGCAAACTTACCCGCTTTTTGAGTCTTAGGAGTTTCGGTTGTAGCGTTGAGTCCGACTTCTTTGGTGGCAGCGAGTGCTTCGGCAACTAATTGCGAATCATTATAACCGCGACCCGCCTCTAATCCCTGAATCGCTTTAGCTGCATTCTGACGAATAGAGGGTTCGTTCTTTATCCAAGTTTGTTGAATTTGATTTTCGTTTTCTAAAGCGCGCCAAGTATCCCAGCCTGAATTAACGCGCGACCACGATGCGGTTGACCAGATGATGGCGCCGATGACTAAAGCCAAGAGGGCCATGATGCGCTCTCGAGTTTGTAGACTAAAGAAGAAATGTTTCATTTGTTCTTAACTCCCTTGCGGAGGGTTTCGGGCTTAAAGGTGATGGTCACGCTAAAAGTCGTGAAGTTGTCCCGGGCGCGCATGTCTTTGGTCGCCACAAAAGAGACTTCAGCGGTCTCTTTGAGAGATTTTTCAAAAGTATAAACATCGCTTGCGTTAGTCGTGCGTGCTTCGATTTCAAGCTGAGTATTATTCTTACAACTTACGCGCTGGAAATCGATGGTGGCTGGGCGGTGGTCGTTCGCAATCGCTAACATTTCTAAGGGCAACGGCGCCTTGGTATTCATATCGGTGATACGCGCGGAGATGGCTTGAGCTGACTCAATTTCCTGAACCCCTGCCTGACGGCTTTCGTTGATGAGTCGGAGATTATTAGATCTCCAGTTAATGAGAAACGCAGAGACTTCAAAAATAAAGGAAACAATAATAATTCCCACGGCAACCCGTGCTGTGTTCCATAGTAGTTTATTAACCCGCTCTTTTTTTCTTCGTGTACTTAAAAAATCCGCATCACGAATATCCGCATTGTCTAGTTGGTTGCTCGAGAGTTGAAAGGCTTTACGGTTGTTACAGTTTAAAACAAGTTGGGAGTCATTTCGCTCACTAGAGAATTCACCGTTGATTGTAACGATGGGTGTGCTGGCGGGTAATCCCGTGCGTTCGAGGATTTCTTGGGTTAAAAGTTCAACACTGCTATCTTTTTTATCTACGACTAAAACACACTTCGGTAGTGGCTGGTTTTCATTCCAAGCCAGAGCAGTTAAAAGATCTGCACCTTCGTGAATTAAAATGCCGCCCTTCTCGGGTCGCTGTCCTAGCAAAGCTAAAAACTCTGGAATCACTTGGCAGTCATCGGGCCAGGCGAAACTTTCTTCCGGCGTGAAACGTCGACGGTGAGCTGCATACGCTAAAGCCCATTTATTGTCGGTGCTGGTTATGTACCCCATCAACATTTGTTCTGATGGGAATGGTGAAACTGTTTCAATGGCTAGAGAAACTTGGCTGGCGATATTTTCAGGCTCCAATTCAACGAGACGAACAAAGAATCGATTCCCTGGTAGAAGTGCGGCGGACTCGCGTTGTTTAGAAAAAAGTGAACTCATTATTTTGCGGCGGGTGGTGGTCCATTGTCTTCGGACCAGGCGAGAATTCTAAAAGGGTAGTTGATGGTTTGAGCGGTGGTACGTCCTCCGAGCGAAACACTGCTGGCAGTGCCGAGGATGACGCCGGGGGTGATGAAAGTGTTGCGTCTTGATAAAGTAGACCCGCTAGAGGTTGTCGAGGTTCCCGATGAATTATTTGTGGCCGTACCATCGGCGGCCGTAGAGGATTTTGTATTAGAGGTAAAGGTTCGTGCCCCCGTAGTGCTTTTGGCATCCATGGCGGTAACGGTACTAGGATCTTCAACGGGGCCTGCGTAGGTAACGTCATCACGAATGGCGACCAGGGCATTCAACCTACACTTTGCCTGTCCTTCCTTAACGGTTACACGAATCCACATCAGGTGAATTTCGTCGTCGAATCCTTTGAGCGGTGCCGCTCCTCCAATTAAAGTTCTCACTTCGCGCGTGACCCGAAAATAGGGCGGGTTGCCCGCAATATTCTGTTTCATATTCGCCTGTTTGTCTCGAATGAGAGTGACCTGACGCTCATCGAGTCCCTGAGCATAAAGCAAAGCATCGCTCGCCGTATTAATATTGGTATCACTAAAAGTATACAAACTTACACACTCTTTAAACGAGGTAAGTAAGGGAGTTTCATTTCCTTTTTCATCAAAGAAGAAATCTTTAACGACTCCCACAGTTCTTAGTTCCTCGAACGATCGCAAAGCTCGGCGGGCAGGCTTAAACGAAAGTTTGGCCCGTTGGTAGGCAGCATCGGTGGCCTCCTCTTCGATGGATTCATATTTTTTATTTGTCCATGCAATCAGTGCATCCGAAACGCGCTCGGCGTCGCGTTGTTCTAGTCCAAGAGCATAGAGCAATTGGATTAGGCCATTTTTATCCATGCTCGATAAGGGCAACTTACCACTCTCATCTTCGTACACAAAACTGACTTCCAAGCCTTCGCGCGGAGGGATGCCGATGTAGGCGTGCGGATCGGCAAAGCCTTGGCTAGGGGCGTGAATTTTATTTAAATCAATAGCCCTAATTTCATTGATAACGCCGAGTGCTAATTCCATTTCCGACATGGCATCGACGCGTAATCTTTGACGATCTACTTCGTGCATCGACATCGAAAGCTCCAAGGAATTGTCTTCCATGAACCTTGCTAGCAGCAGCGATGCTAGGGTGATTAACACCAGAACAACAATGATGACTGAGCCTTTACGGGTTTTTAGTTTCATGGTCGGCTCGCCCCCCGACGGCGAATAGGTATATCAATGACAGTTTCAGTTTTTAAATTCCCATGTGCATAACGAATGCGTAGTCGCGCAGGCTGTAGATAGGCACTACCCGAAGTATCTCGAATGGGAACCTCTTCACATTTCCATTTTTTAAGATCACCATCGAAATAGTCGTACGCGATAGACGTCACAAAGGGCGATAAAACGGTTTCATGGATATCATTTAGATCTCGTTCCAGCTCCAGACGTGATTGCCACTGAAGAATTAATCCGCGTTCGGGGTTAACAAAGAGTGAAAAATCAACATCGGGCAAAGGGGCTTCAGGCCAATCGGCTAAACGTCCGGCATCGGTCAGTAAAAAAGTTAATCGGGGAGCTACGACTCCATCAACGTCGGTAATATCTTTAATCGTACAACCTAAGGCACCTGATCCAATGGTTGTCTGATTCAGTGTTTCCTTGAGAATGCGCGTGGCTGCTCGAACGTGTTGGTCAAACAATCTTTGATCTCTGCCGCCGCCCCACAACTCACTCATAGAAAATAAGAAAGTATTTAAGGTGACCAAGAGTATGCCTAAAAGAACAAGAGAAACTAAAGTTTCTAAGAGGGTGAACCCTTTTTTGATTGTACCGTAAGTCCTCATTGAATGACAGGCGTTTTTCCTCCCGTTGGCTTGGTCGGATCGGGTTTATTTTTCTGATTATTATCTTTTCCGGAATTATTGTTATCAGGTTTCTTATTAGAATTATTATTCTGATTATTGTTACCCTGGCCATTTTTGGGTGTGGCTTTACTGATAAAGGAAGTGCCTCCACCGGTCTCCTCGTCGTATCCACGTGTTTTTAGAAGTCGTTCCTTGGCGTCTGCGAGGAGTTTTGTGCGGTCGCTTTCTACGGACCAGGTGGGACGGAGTATCCACTGACTCTGTTCGCGCGGCGCTCCGTAGGGTCCCCCGGCGGTAGTTTGTATTTCAACAGTGATAGTTACCCAAAATAAATCTGCGACTGTGGTTGGCTCAATTTTACCTTTCCACCGTGCCATGCGATCGTCGGGTAAATAAACATCTCCACCTTTTTCGATGTCGGCAAAATTAGCGGTTTCGAGCATCGCCGCACGACAGCGAGCAAAGTCTTCTTCGCCCACACCTTTTTCTTTCAGGGCCATCCTGCTCAGTAAAACATTTGAATAAGCGGAGCCTAATCCTACCGCAGCCAGTGCAAAAATGGAGAGGGCCACTAAAACCTCAATCAAGGTGAAAGCCTTTTTTCTCATTGGGTTTTTAAGGCTGGCAGGGGCGCGCAGGTGAGGTTGTCGATGGGAAGAACGTGACGCGACTCGTTGCGATTAATTTCTAGGCGGAACCGGTCGCAGGTTCCATCTGCATAAAATTTTATTTGGGAGAGTGTCGCCTCTTCCATTTCTCCGCCGAGAATAATAGCTGCGTTTACCGCTGGCCCAACGATTTTTACTTTTACGCCCGCCAGGACCGGCATTCTTTCAATTTTATTTTCACCCCAAGTATAGTTAGTGACATCGGGGTTTTCCTCGTCGGGTATAGTCTTTAAAATGAGGGTAGTCCCTTGAGCGACCGCTTCGCGTCGAACGGTTTGCAGGAGTGCGAGGAGTGCATCCTCGGGATCTTCGCGGGACGTACCTTTAAGTAATGATGCCGAGCCACCGATAAGCACGGCAGCGAGCATGCTGATTAAACCTAAAACTAAAAGTGTTTCTAGGAGAGTGAAACCGCCCCGTAAATGAGTGGATCTATTGCTCACCAATTTCCAATGTCGTCAGGAGTATCTACAGCTTTATCACGTCCCATGGAAAACAAATCAAACGATTCGGTGTTATGTGTTCCAGGGTAGCGATATTGATAGGCTTGGCCCCAGGGGTCGACAGGTACGTTTCCGCTTTTGGCTTCCATGTAAGGTCCGCGCCAGCGATCGGCCTTACCTTCGGGGGCGGTGATGAGTGCTTTGATACCTTCGTCGGTTGAAGGGTAGTCGCCCAAGTCGATGCGATAACGCACTAGAGATGTTTTAAGCGATTCGTTAACGAAAAGTTTGGCGACGCCTTCCTGACTTTGCCCGAGAATTTTATCCGTGTTGGTTACCGCGAGGCCCACGAGCATGCCAACAATGGCCACGGCGATGAGAATTTCGAGTAAAGTGAAACCGCGACGGGCGCGTTGAATTTGAGTGAGATGATTTTTATTAGTATCCATAAATTAGTTGGTTTTATTTTTACCTTTATTTTTTTGGTTTGAGTTAGCGGCAGTGTTTTCCGTGGAAGTGGTGGTGTCGGCACCCTTATTATTGCCCTTGTTTTTATTGTTATCATTTCCGCTGTTTTGATTTTGGCGATCTTGCCAGCGTTGACGCATGGAGTCTTTAAAGTTTTGGGCCTGTTCGGTCGTGGGCGCTTGGCCTGCGGTTGTCCCGCCTACGACTGCGGTTGCTGCCGCCGGTGTGTCGCCATTGTTATTTGCTGGAGTTGCGACGGGTGTTGCCGGCAGTTCCATTTTTAAAAAGA
>CAIOLH010000107.1 GCA_903859115.1 uncultured Opitutia bacterium
GCTTTAACGGCAGGAATCATCAAAAATGTTTTTACCAGCTGGGAAGAATTTAAAGAAGACCGCTGGGCTCATTTGTTCAAAGAATATTGGGCGCGCTACGATATTTTGACGGGCAAAGTCGTCACCATACAGTTGCGCGGTGAGCCAGTCACTGGAATGGTTGAAGGGATTGATGAGGTTGGCTCATTGAGAATTAAAACGAGCGACGGCAAAATCGTCTTTATATCCTCAGGCGAGGTGACTTTACGCTCCTAACGTGAACCACTCTTGCGCTTAAAAATAAATTAACCCAAACTTTATTTGTGGCTACACTTTGTCTCGATATCGGAAATACCCACACCCATTGGGGCTTGGTTAACCAGCGCACGGTGCTGAAGCATGGCGAGTTTTCGACTCCTCAGCTAACTCCTAGCGATATAGAAAAATTAATTTCCGAACATCAGCCGCAGGCCATCGCCTTGGCGAGTGTGGTGCCACTGGTATCCAATAAATTAAAAGATTTTTTAAAAAATTCTGGCCGCCCTTTCGTGCAACTCCAGTTCGATAATCTTGTCGGTTTAGGTTTTGATTATCCTAATCCCGCAGAGGTTGGTCAGGATCGCTTAGCGGATTGTATCGGCGCACAGGTTATTTGTGGCGCACCCGCGGTGATTATTGGAATGGGTACGGCGACCACCGTTGATATTTTAAATACAAAAGGATACGCTGGTGGAATTATTGCCCCTGGCCTCGGAGTGATGACCAAGTATCTTCACGAGCGGACGGCACTTTTACCACAGCTGGATGTCCAAAATCTTTTAGGTGGACCGACGATTGGGAAGACTACGGTGGAAGCGATGAGGTCAGGCTGCGCACTTGGTTTTGCTGGCATGATTGGTGCGTTGTTGGATGGCGTAGTTTTAGAAATGACCAAGTCCGGCTCTCCCGAACCAAAGGTAATCGTCACGGGGGGTGCTGCTGTTTATTTACCCAAAAGTTGGCAGAGTCGCGTACAACACGAACCCCACCTCACGCTCATCGGCCTCGCTGAATTTTATCGTCGCACCACCTTATGAACGAACAGGAATCTAAAGAGAAACTTAGACGCTTGGTGCCTTGGATAGTCGCCATCATTTTCTTTATGCTCGGGGCTTGTGTGGTAGTAATTAAATCCGAACGCCCTATGCTTTGGCCATTGGTCGTTGGAGATCTACTATTTACCCTCGCACTCCTTTTCTTTCTTTGGCGCGCCCTGGGGCGTCGACGTTAAGACTTCGTCATCTTGAGTATTTCTTTACGACGGGCTTTAATCTCGGCACAGCCAGCTTTGGCTAATCGGTCGGTCGAGAAATCTTCCACCGTGAGGCTGGCGACGGCGGTGGCGTAAATCATTCCTTGTTTAAGGGTGGCGAAGTCTGACATGCCTGTGGCGGCAATGTATCCAAGAAGCGCCCCCGCAAAGCTATCTCCGGCCCCGGTAGGGTCTCTTAACTCGGTGACGGGGTAGGCGGGGAGGGTAAACAGGCCGTCTTCATGAAAGAGGACTGCCCCGTGCTCACCTTTTTTGATAATCACCGTCCGGCAGTTATGGGTCCGGAGGTGACGTCCCGCTAAAATGACATTCGTTTCGCCAGTCAGTTTGGCCGACTCGGTATCATTAATGACCACTAAGTCTGCCCGGCGCATGACTTGGGATAAAAGTTCACGTTTGGTTTCGATCCAA
>CAIOLH010000108.1 GCA_903859115.1 uncultured Opitutia bacterium
AACCGACCATTTGAGATTGGAATTCAACTTGGGATTTTAATCCCAGTGCAGTCATCTCCGCATTCTTTGCTAAAATTTCGGCCTGGGTACGTGCTTCGTCTTTAACGCGATATCCTAATTCAGTCGTACCCTGTGAACTTTTCTTTAGTTGACCGGCCTTACTGACAGTAACGTCATTTTTATCATCATTTGATTCTTCAATTTTCTGTGCACGATTAACGATGACGCCTTCCTGCATTTTACGAAGAGCTTCTAACTGATTCTTGGTGATGTTTAAGTCTCTAAACTCGGCGCGCATGGTCCAAATTTTCTTGACCTGCGAAGCGATGGTTAAGCTATTATTGGCATCCATCTCATATTGAGCTGCCTCGAAGAGAAGATTAAAAGCCTCTTGTTGGCAGGAATAATAATTCGACTGATTGACAGCGTTAGGGGCTAAGAGTTTTTCAATTTTATCGAGAATTTTTACGTATTTTTCGACATCACCACTCGTCGGAGGCGACTGTAAATATCGCTCAAAACGAGCACGCATCAGGCGTGAATTTCCGAGGTTAAACGTCTTCCCCTTCCACTGCATGGAGCCATTTTCCATGTCTACGGAATCACTATTCACATCGAACAAACGATCCGCACCACCTTCCACGGTAGAACTCTTATAATCACCGCTGGTGGTTGTGGTTGCCTTGGGCGGTTCAGCTTGGGCCATACCCGACACCGTCAGTGCTGAAATAAAAATGATATTAAATAAGTGCTTCATGGGGTGGCTTTAGAATTTTTCGAGTTCTTCGACGACTAAAAGATCACGGCTCACGCGAACTTTAAACTTATAGCGTTGGCCGACTTCAAAATTGTTTCCTCCGTTGAGCGGAACGAACACGGAAATTCGTCCGGCGCCGCGAGCCGTGTCGGTAGGTTTCACCGCCAAGATGCGTCCCTTGCCTTCAACAAACGAAAGCTGCTGTTCTATTTGGCAATCAAGGCGATAAACATTGCCCTGCATCGTCGCCCAATCTTTGCGATAGCCATCCACGGAGAAGGCAGTCAAATCAGCAAATTTTCCGCCGCCCGCTAAACGAGGTAAAACCACCGCGAGTAAAATGACGATAACGACAACCGGAATACCGAGCGCGTAAAAAATGGGTGGGATCTTAGACATGTGAATTATAAATGGGGTAGATAATTATCGTTCGCTATCGTAACAGGCTTTAGATTTAGTTCCAGCGCTTTTGCTGACAACCTATAACCACGAGACAAACTCCGAATAAACCCTGCACTAAAAGTAAAACGAGCGACAAGGTCGGGGAGGCAATAAACGATGACTGATCAGGTAGACTGGAGGTGTAGGCCCCGTAGAGGTCCGACGACATCATGGAATTCATGTACCCCGACCAACCCCAGTAGGCATTGATGAAAGGGCGACAGATCCAGGTCAGTGCAGCTGGTAGCGCTAAGACTACGCCCGAGAGAGGCAATTGGAACCCGACAAGATAAATAGACAACAACGATGACTTTTCTGGCGAAGTGAGCATCGCCGAAAAACCGAGGCACACGATCGACATCGAAACGCACGTGGCCGCGAGCATCACAATTTGCTCTGACCATGGACCGGGGAATCGGCAAATGACTTTCACAAACGCACACATCCAAGCACCTTGGAAAATCGCGATGAGTGAAACGAAAGTGATTTTGGAAAAGGCGTAGGACCACGGACGCAGACCGGTCATGCGTTCTTTCTCATACAAGGTGCGTTCCGCAGAGATTTCTCGTCCCCCATTATTCGCGCCCATCAAGGTAAGGAGAATCACCTGG
>CAIOLH010000109.1 GCA_903859115.1 uncultured Opitutia bacterium
CTTGGTACACTTAGAAATGAATACGCCCGCCGATAAAGTTAAAGAAGCCGTCGAAATCATCCGGGAACTTTTAGCGAAACACGATGAATTCGATCGTCGCATGCCGCCCCTCGTTCACGTGATGGAGTTTGGTGAGTGGGCAATTAATATTCGATTCATGTACTGGTATAAACCCAACCTCGCTAAACAAATGGACTTCAATGAAAAATTGATGATTCAAATTTCAGAGAGATTTCAAAAATCTGGCATTCGCTTAGCCGCCCAAGGTACTCCACAAATCCGCTAATTTATGACGCTCATCGAAGTAAAAAATTTAAAAAAATCTTACGGGCCGATTCACGCTGTCCGCGGTATTTCCTTCTCGGTCGAACGCGGTGAAGTCGTCGGCTTTCTCGGGCCCAATGGCGCCGGAAAATCAACCACGATGAAATTAATCGCCGGACACCTGCGCGCCGACCACGGCGAAGCCATCGTCGCAGGCTTTGATGTTTCGACTAAGCCTATCGAAGCAAAAACACACTTGGGCTACTCTCCCGAAGGCGCCCCCGCCTATAGTGAAATGACGGTCAGAGAATTTTTACGTTTCGCTGCCGATCTCCGCAATCTTCCCAATCCGGGAGAAAAAGTTAAGAAAACTCTCGAGCTATGCCGCTTAAATGAAGTCGCCCATCAAACAGTCGATACGCTCTCTAAGGGTTATCGTATGCGCCTGGGTTTCGCCCAAGCAGTGATTCACGACCCAGAAGTATTAATTTTAGATGAACCGACGGATGGACTCGACCCGAATCAAAAATTTGAGGTACGTCGTATTCTCAAAGAGATGGCCTCACGTAAAGCGGTCATCGTCTCCACTCACATCCTCGAAGAAATCGACGAGCTCTGCACTCGCGTCATTGTCATCGCTCACGGTGAAGTACGCTGCGATGAATCCAAAGAGCAATTTCTCCAACGCGGACCCGATCTCAACGAAGTATTCCGCAAACTCACTGCTTAAATTTATGTCTTCTGAATCCTCTCCGCCCACCCCAAGTGCATCGTCCGCAGTCTGGGCAATTTTTAATCGCGAGTTCGCCGGTTATTTTCGCACGCCCTTAGCTTATGTTTTCCTAGCAGTCTTCAATGCCTTCGCGATTTCTTTAGCCTTCTTCGTGGGCAACATTTACGAAGCCGGCGTCGCTAATCTCGATCGCTTTTTCTTATATCATCCATGGCTGTGGGCTTTTCTCGCTCCCGCCGCTGGTGCTAGACTCTGGGCTGAAGAGCGTCGCCAAGGAACTATCGAACTTTTACTGACCTGGCCTATTTCAGTTTGGCAAGTAGCGGTTGGAAAATTTTTAGCGGCATGGCTTTTTCTGGCGACCGCACTTTTCATTACCCTACCGATTGCATTTACCATTGGTTATCTCGGCGACCCCGATGTTGGCGTAATTATTTCAGGATATCTTGGCTCACTACTTTGCGCAGGAGCTTGCCTCGGCGTCGCATCGATCGCCTCCGCACTCACTCGTAATCAAGTCATCGCCTTCGTTACCGGATTCTTAGCCTGCTTCCTTCTCGTTCTCATCGGTTACGGTGTATTTGATGAGTTTATCGGCGGATTATTTTCGCCTAATATTATCGAAGAGGTTCGTCGTATCGGACTCTGGCGTAATCTTGAACCATTCACTCTCGGTCTAGTTGACTTACGACCATTTGCTTACTTCCTCACCCTCTCCTTTGGTGGACTGGGCCTGAGCACTATCATCATCGAACGCCGCTAATTTAACATGTCTCGCCTCCAAACTTTCTTAGCTATTTTTGCGGTAATCGCCGCAGGTTTATTTGTTAATCTTCTCGTCAGCACCATCAGTCCCCGTGCCGATCTGACCGAAGACCACACCTTCACACTCTCGGAAGGTTCGCTTAAAATTATCAGTAAAATCGAAGAGCCTATCACACTGGAACTCTATGCCAGTCGCTCCGATGTTAAACTACGTCCTTATCTCGAGAGTTACTCTCGTCGCATCGAAGTTCTTCTTCGCGAATACGTTGCCGCTTCTAAAGGAAAAATCAAGTTGGTCTTAACCGACCCAAAGCCTGACACCAAAGAAGAACAACGCGCCCAACGTTATGCTTTGAGTGGAATGGGAGCGCTCAATGGTACGGCCTATTTAGGACTCACCATTCAACAGGCCGACACGGTTAAGGTGATTAATATTTTTGATCCGAGTCGTGAAAAATTCCTGGAGTATGATATCTCAAAATTGATCACTTCGGCGATGCGCTTGGACCGCCCCAAGCTCGCCCTCATTAGCACTTTAGCAATCACTACTGGACTCCCCCAAGGTGGACAGCAAGAACCAGGCCCAGCCGATGTCCTGATTTCCGAATTAAGTCAGACCTACGAAGTCACCGCATTAAGTAATCAATCTGAAGAATTACCCAAGGACACCAGCGTAGTTCTTTTAATTCATCCACATAATCTCTCCGACAAACTTGCTTACTCGGTAGATCAATTTCTTCTCAACGGTGGCTCCGTCTTCGCCGCCGTCGACCCGCTCTCACGTTTCCAAAAATACCAACAAGGCGGTATGCCCTTTCAAGTTTCACCGATGCTGGCGATGGGCGCAGCGAGTGATCCCGCTTTGCTCAAAGCCTGGGGAGTTTATGTAGACATCGAAGCACTGACGGGTGATGCGGAACACTCTGTTGCAATTCGCGGTTCACGCGGACAGCCCATCCAATATCCTGCCGCATTCTCAGTGAGTTCCGAATCTTTTGCCAAAGATTCAATGCTGGTATCCTCCTTGCGTGAAATTTCTTTCATGGAAGCTGGTAAAATAAGTTTAATTTCCGGGGCAGAAAAACGCCTCAAGATGGAGCCTCTAATTACACTAAAGAATACCACCTCAGGTTCAGTCGCTACCAGTATCGCTAATGCGGGGCCATTCGAAAAAACCACCGCAAGTTTTGCCGTGAATAAAGAAGCGAAAGTTTTGGCCGCTTTATTTACTGGAAACTTCCCATCCGCATTCCCCTTAGGTGCACCGACCGATAACAAAAAGCCGGCGACAACCCCTAAAACAGTTCATTTAAAAGAATCAGCCAAACCCGGAAAATTGCTCGTCGTTGCCGATTCAGATTTCCTTTTGGATCCGTTTACTGTCCGACAAAAACAAATGAACGGGCAAATCGTCGCTGAAGAAATTAATGATAATCTTAAGTTTGTAGTGAGTGCACTCGAAAGCTTAGGTGGCAGTAACGATTTAGTAAGCCTACGTGCTAAAGGCACGTCACTTCGTCCCTTTAAAGTTGTTAATAATTTAGAACGCGAAGCCCAAATCAAATACCAATCGAAACTCGACCAAATCGAAAAAAGTATCGAAGCGGCGAATACCAAGATTACTGAGATATCAAAACGTTCGGGCGGAGATTTATCCAAAGGACTCGTGATCACTCCCGAATTACAAAAAGAACTCGAACGATTCCAAACAGAGATCGAAAAATTATCTGAAGAACGGAGAATTATTCGCCGCGGCTTAAACGAAGACGTGAATTCCCTCGGTCGCAGACTCCAAATTATCAATCTACTCATTGGACCTGCCATCGCCGCGCTCTTCGGTCTACTTTACACACTCTATCGTCGTCGCAAAAGCTCCTAATCTCTATGCGAAATAAAACACTCTTAGTGGGTACACTCGTACTTGGACTGATTACCCTCTTTGTCTTAAATTTTAATAAATCTACCAACGAAGTTAAGCTCAGCACCAAACCTTTAATCGATAGCGAGGTTCTCAATCACCCTGCTCGCCTAGTCATTAAATCCGGCGGCAAGACATCGACCATCGAACATCTAAACAATGACTGGGTCGTCAAAGAACGATTTGATCTGCCCGTGGATATCGAAAATCGCCTTCTACCTTTAATTTCTTCCCTTCAAAAAACTGAAAACTTTGGATTACTCACCAGCAATCCGAAACGTCTCGAAAAACTTAATCTGTCGGATTCTCTAATTTTAATCACTGGCGAGAATGGTAAGACCTTTGCCGCCGAAATCGGTAAACCCACCGATGACGCTCTCGGTAATGCGATGCGCATCCAAGGCGAAAATTCAGCCATTCGCACCAATTTCACAGGCTACATCGAAGCAGACCCTGCCGCTTGGATTAATCCCATTTTATATTCTATTAAACCCGAAGAGGTTAAAAGTGTGACCTTTAAGTTTGCGGACGGAAAAACGATCTTCGCTCGAGCGACCAAAGATAAAAAGTTTAATGACCAGGAAAATCCTTGGTTAGAAAACTTCGTGCTCAATCTGGCAACGCTACGCATCACCGACGCCCAAGGAAAAGGCATTACCACCACCGAACTGGCTTTCAAACAATCGAGTGTGATTATTTTTGAGTTATTTGATGGTAGCTCGATTACCACTACTTGGGCCAAGGAATCTAATCCTGAATCCAAAGAGCCCAAATACTTCGTCAGGGCTCAACACTCGGACCCACAAAATAAAATCAACCAAGTAGTTAAAAAAGCAGAGTTTCTCTGCCCCTCCTGGTTGATGGAGCAAATTCCGACATCTATAGCCGATCTTAACCAAAGATTGAGCCCGCCCACTGAAAACACCAAATAATTAGGTGTTTTACAAAAGCCCTTGCAACTTTGGCCAAGGGCTTTTTCGTATTTATCTGCAATGGTCATCGCCGAAGCCCAAACATTATCCACCTACCTTCCGGTCTTAATCCAAGCCGGACTGGGTCTCATGTTGCCCGCCATTATTTTAGCAGCGAGTCACATTTTTGGTCAGCGCGCGAAAGGCAATTATATTAAAGATAAAGCTTACGAGTGCGGTCTGCCAGCTGAGGGCAAAGTGCATCCACGTTTCGCCGTTAAGTTTTACGTGACTGCGATGCTCTTCATTCTCTTTGATATCGAAGTAGTCTTTCTGGTTCCTTGGGCTTTAGTCTACCGCGAATTTTTAGCAACGGGCATTGCCATCACCGCTGCTACGGCCGTGTTTCTTTTCACCCTCATTCTTGGGCTCGCTTATGAAATTAAGCGCGGAGCCCTCGAGTGGGATAAATAAACTATTTGGTCTTATTCATCACTTCAATCAGCCCGTACGTACGCTGATTGAGTTCACGCATGGCTTCCAGCAAAGGTGGATAAGTTACATAGCGAGCTGTAACGATTCCCTTATTGGAATCTAAATTCGATGGGTCGACCCCTTTAGCGTCAGGATCATTATCGGCATACTTAAACCAATGCCAACCCACGCAACCTGGATGCTTTAAAAGTGAGATAGTGAAGTTCTGGTAATACAGACCGCGGTCTTTTTGTGTATGTACGAGCCAGCCTGCACCGCCCGTGTTAGCCATCCCACTATCTTCAGCCTTCGCATACCACTCGGTGATGATAAAGGGCTTTTGTGCATTCTTCATCCACATATCCATCAAGGTCTTGTTAGGAGTCCAGGCACCATAATAATTGACAGAAATGATATCACAGTAGCGACCCGCAGCCGTAAACACGGGTGGAAAATTATAGGCCGCACTATGATAGCGCGCACCAAGAATCATGTGATTGGGGTCTACTGTACGTATCGCCGTAGTCGCGATTTTAAAATAGATATCAGCGGCGTATTCTAAAAAGGCGTGACGATTATCATCGGTAATTTTCTCCTTGTTTACTTTATTTTTAACTAACCATGCTTCGGCTGCTTTACGTCCATTATCAGTATCACTGAGTTTAAGAAATTTATCTAAAAGATTTAATTTCCAGGGCATTTCGTTATCCGTAAAATAACCTAGAAGCCACGGGTCGTTTTTATTTTTAGCTAATTTTTGGCATTCAATTTTACAGTGCTCCACAAACTCTGGATCAAATATGGGAGGGCAATCACCAGGATAAGACATATTTCCTGTACCCATTTTTGCTCCTTTGGTTTTTCCGTAACTAGCCATTAATGAAATGAGCTTTGTTGAAACCAGACGAGGTTCCACCGACTCCAATGAGGCGTCATCTGACCAGGACCCAGTGCCATTAAATCCATTTTCTATAAGCTGAGTAGCGGTGGCTCGGGCCCAGCCTTCTTTGTTCTTAAACTTTTTACTCAACTCTTCTTTGGCTCCGTCGGTGGGAATTGTATTCACCGAAGCCATACCGCGATGAATGAAGCGGCCGCCGACTGGGTCGATGATCCACCAGCGACCATTAATATTTTCAACGCGGAAAAATCCGGTCGCTTTTTGCTTGGGCTCAATGACTCCGCCAAATTTATCCAAACCACTGTCCACTTTAACCGTCGGCACGTCAGCCAAGGTTATCGTCTTTTGCAGCGTGAACTTTTCGCCAGGTTTTTTTGCTACCTCGACTTGTTGTTCGGCGTTTAATGCGGACACTCCAAGAACGATGCCCAAAAGAGATACGGCGAAATGATTCATGACTTATTTGGCCTCGGGTGCCTTGATTTCAGGAGCTGGAACTTTCCCCTTCAAGTGTTGATCAAAAAAGGCGGTGACGAGTGGACGTAAATCGCGCTGCTTGGGTTGTAAGTCGAAAGTATGTGGAGCGTTAGGAATAATTTCTAAAGTGCAGTTGGCACCTTTTTCTTGAGCTACTTTTAAATAGGACTCACTTTGACTGAGCGGTACGGTTTCATCGGCCGTGCCGTGCACCAAAAGCATCGGCGCATCCTTAGCATCTAAATAATTTATGGGGGAGCCTTTTTTATAGAGCTCGGGAGCTTCTTCGCGTGTTTTTGCGAACATTTTCATGTCGTGGTAATTAATCAAATCCACTGCTCCGTAGAAACCAATAGCACATGAAACCTTCGGTGAAATATCTTGATAAGGCTCATCCTTAACAACGTCGAACCCGTCGGTTGGTCCAGTAGTTGCGAGCATCATGGATAAATTACAACCGGCAGAACAACCAATCACTCCGATTTTATCGGGATCAACCCCAAGATTCTTCGCTTCTTTTCTCATGTAGCGAACGGCAGCCTTCGCATCATAAACACTCTGCGGCCAAGTTACTTGGTCCTTCATTCGACGAAGTTTGTAATTAATACTCATACAGACGTAACCTTTGAGTGTTAAGTTTTCGGAAATATTTAACTCCCGACCCCGTGCTTTATCACCGTCATTAAATCCGCCACCGTGAATCACGATAATACCGGGCAACGACTTTGTCGCATCATGATTCAGGGGTGAATAAATATCTGCTTTTTCTTTTCGTGTTCCTCCCAAGTAGGCGACGTCTTTTTGCACTTTAACGGTCGTTGGATAAACCACCTTCTTTTTAAGAACAGCTGGTGTGTCTTCGGAGGCAGGCTCAGAAGTCTTACTCACGGCCTCTTTAGCCACCACGGGTTCAACGGACTTTACTGCGGGAGTTTCTGCCGTTGGGGCAGTTGCTGCCAATAAAGAAGCTAGTAGAATACTGGGGGTAATCATACCTCTAGATAATTACTTAATTTTATTGAGTCAATCTCTCGAAACTTATGGCGCACAAATTCCGCAACCGGCTGGAAGATTTTGGAAAAAATCTACCCCCTTATCATCCACCAATATAAAGGCTGGGAAGTTAACGACCTCAATTTTCCATACGGCTTCCATTCCTAGTTCTGGATAATCAATGACTTCGACTTTCTTGATGTTTTCCTGAGCTAGAATCGCAGCGGGACCCCCAATCGATCCTAAATAAAATCCACCATACTTTTTACACGAGTCGGTTACCATTTGAGTGCGATTTCCTTTTGCAATCATGACCAGTGAGCCGCCATTTTTCTGGAAAAGTTCAACATAGCCATCCATGCGTCCAGCCGTAGTTGGACCAAACGAGCCCGATGCCATACCCACCGGAGTCTTGGCAGGACCCGCATAATAAACTGGATGATTCTTAAAGTATTCAGGCAGACCTTCGCCACGTTCCAAGCGTTCGCGCAATTTGGCGTGAGCAATATCGCGTGCGACCACTAAAGTACCGGTTAAAGCTAAACGGGTTGTGACTGGATATTTTGAAAGTTCGGCTAAGATTTCTTTTATCGGACGATTTAAATTAATCGCCACCACCTTAGAAGAGTCCTGATGCTTTCTTAATTCGTCCGGAATAAATTTCCCTGGATTTTCTTCGAGTTGTTCAATCCAAATTCCGTCCTTATCAATACGCGCCTTAGCGTTGCGATCAGCTGAGCAAGAAACCGCCATACCAATCGGACAAGAGGCACCGTGACGTGGTAAGCGAATGACTCTCACATCTAAGGCGAACCACTTTCCGCCAAACTGCGCCCCAATACCTAATTGATGAGCAGCCTTAAGTAATTCAGCTTCTAGAGCGGTGTCTCGAAATGCCTGACCGTGCTCATTGCCCTGTGTTGGCAATTCATCATAGTAGTGAGTAGAAGCCAGTTTAACTGTCTTCATAGTGGCTTCGGCGGATGTTCCCCCAACCACTATTGCTAAGTGGTAGGGCGGACAGGCGGACGTTCCGAGACCCTTCATTTTTTCTATTAAAAATAAGGGCAAGGACTTCGGATTTAAAACCGCCTTGGTTTCTTGAAATAATAAACACTTATTCGCAGAACCCCCGCCCTTCGCGACGAATAATAAATCATACTTCATACCCGCGGTGGCAGCGATATCGATTTGGGCTGGCAAATTAGTTCCAGTATTTTTTTCGGTATATAAATCAGTCGGAGCGAGCTGCGAATATCTTAGATTATTTTGGGCGTAGGCTTGATAAACTCCTAATGATAGTGCTTCGGCATCATCAGCTCCCGTCCAAACCTGCTGTCCTTTCTTCGCAGTAATGGCAGCCGTTCCAGTATCTTGGCAAAATGGTAAAACGCCTTTAGCGGCCACCTCAGCATTGCGCAACATCGCCAACGCCACCGAGCGATCATTATCACTTGCCTCGGGGTCTTTCAAAATATGGGCAACTTGTTCGAGGTGCTTCGTGCGCAGATAAAAATTAATATCGTGAAAGGCCTGATTCGCCAAAAGCGTCAGACCCGCTGGATCAATTTTTAAAATCGGTTTACCTTCAAATTCAGTGACGCTGACAAAATCTTTCGTTACCAACCGATACGGAGTCTTATCGGGACCAACCGGAAACGGTTCTTGATAATGAAACGAGGAAGCCATCGTTTATGAAATTAGCAAAAACCCTAAAACTCGCAAATATAAACCTTACGAGGTTTTCGGTAATTTGGCTAATCGGCCCACTAGGACGGGTCCGATACTGGAATCTAGAGTCGTACCCTCAGCGCAATCAATCGATACAAGGGCTAGACCCGTCGTACCAAAAAACGACTTCATCGTCCCAACGGTTTTTCCGTTATCGGGAGATTTTAATTCGATTTCAGCGCGAAGTGGTTCTGCCGCAGAAATCTGTCGAAGACTTCGACGCAAACTACCCATCGACTGTATCCGCGCCATCACTTCTTGTCCCAGATAACATCCTTTGTTGTAGGACACCCAATCATCTAAGCCACACTCCTGAGGAAATTCATTAACTCCACAATCTTCAGGAACGGAAGAAATACCCGACTCAATTCGGTTACGCTCTATAAAACCAATATCTGACTGAGTTGCCTGTATTGAAATATTTATAGGAAATAAAACGCCCCAGGATTCAAAACTTGTGCGAGCTGAGGGCCAAAAACGAATACCCGAATCAAAGTTCGGCATAGTCTCACCCCAAACGATTCCAGTCTTCCATTGCGTAGTCTCATCTAGAAGCGTGACGTCATCAGCAATTAGGTTCGATGACATAACTGCAATGGCGTCCGCCGCGGGTAAATGAGGACAAACAATTAAGAATGACTGATCAGGCTCTTTTATAATCAAAGTATGAGCGAGAACCCGTCCTTTACGATTTAACCAAAGTGCGTGAACTTTATTACCTTTTGTTAGGTCGGCTGAACACTGTCCCTGTAGATAACTCGCAGCATCACTTCCCGTCACTCGAATGACTGCGGCTGAAGTTAAAACAAGGTGAAGTGCCATACCTTATTAAGGCTTAACCTGAATATGGGCCGGTGGTAAGTCAGACTGATAACGTTCGTAGGCCTCAATGAGTGCAGCTTCGAAGTGCTTAGTGTAAAGTTTCGTATCAAACAGAGGCGTCGTTAAACGGTTTTTGGATAACTTTACTTTTAATGCCGACAGTTTTTCTGGATGAGTAGCCAAGTCGACCGCCTTATCCTCAAATTCTTGTTCATTATAGGTAATCAACTCGGGTATTTCGATAGCGTGCAATAAACTCGCAGCGACCCGACCCGCAAAGGAGTTACCCTGTAGAGTGAGTACCGGGACATTCGCCCAAAGTGCATCTGAAGCCGTAGTGTGAGCATTATACGGCAAGGAGTCTAAAAATAGATCAGCGAGTATATTTCTCTCAATATGTTCTGCCATTTTAATATAAGGCGAAAAAAAGAGGCGACTTGCATCAATACCTAAAGCCTGCGCTTCACGTTTGAGATTCTCGGGAGCTTCAGAGTGATTATAATAAAACCACATCACGCTATTGGGTACTCTTTTCAAAACCTTCATCCAGCGCTGAAAGGTTTCAGGGGTAATTTTATAAATATTATTAAAACAACAAAAGACGAAGGTATCTTCAGGCAGTCCGCAGTCTTTACGAGTAATCGTTCTTTTGAGTTCAGGCCGCTTGGAATCATTAATCTGATAACTATGAGGTAATGAAATAATTTTTTCGTTATAATACTGATAAGACTCTTTAGGAATAACCACGTGATCAGCGATTAGGTAGTCCATGTAATCTACCCCCATCGTACCTGGGCAGCCCAAGAAATTGATTTGGATAGGAGCAGCGCGATTTGCAAATATACCTGTGCGGTGAGCACCAAAGAATCCATTGAGATTAAATAATATATCCACTTCTTTCGCACGAAGTTGTTGTGCTAAATCGAAATCACCAATTCCTCTTATATCAATAAATTCATCAAAGGCAGCATGAAGGCGGCGACGCAGGCCCCCTTCGTCACCGTGGCCATTATCCAACCCAATCACTTCAAACTTTTCCTTATCATGACACTCAATCAACCCTGTCATTAAGGAACCATTGGCGTGTTCGCGAAACTCACCACTGACATAGGCAATTTTAATTTTTTTGTGCCGTGGATATTTTTGAGAAAGCAAACCGGTAGGTGGGGTAGGAAACTTTTTGTCGAGATAGATAACTGCAGCTAACTGTAAATCAGTCTCTGAATCCGAAAAGCCCATATAACCAAACGGGTCGACTACGTCTTGGTTCTGATGAAGACGTTTCACGATTTCATCATTAAGTTCCTTTATCCCGGACCAATCAGCAATGAGCATTTTCTGGTGTAATGCCCGACCCAGTGCACCATTCTTGGAAGGATTAATTTCAGCTGACTTTAGAAAAGCCTTACCAGCCTCCACCGGCTGGTTTAACTCCACACAAACTGCAGCGTAGTTAACAAAAAACTTATCATCAGCCCGCCCCGTCGCATAAGCTTTCTTAAAATACTCCATGGATTGACCATAATCTCTTTTAAGAGAAAAAACCACGGCCAGACTACTCAGTGCCTCAAAAGAATGAGGTTCAATCGCCAATGCCTGCATCAACTCCGCAATCGCTTGGTCAAACTGCTTCAACTCCGTGTAAATGAGGGCCGCATTTATGTAGCACTTTAGATACCTAGAATTTAAACTTTTTGCCTTATTTAAATAGTCGAATGATTCGGGAAATCTCTGCAACTTTCTCAAAGAGTTACTTAAATTATAGTAAGCATCGGTAAAATCGGACTGAAGTTCGATAGCCTTTAAATAATAAGGCATCGATTCGTTTAATTCACCATTATCTTGGAGGGCGTTGCCTAAATTGGAGTTATAGGCTGCATTATTGGGATTAAGACGCACCGCCTCTTTAAAATTAACTAAAGCCTCGGTAAATTTTTTATGCCCAGCGTAAACAATACCTAGTAGATTATAGGCATCGGCACACTCAGGAATTTTGGCAATGACTTCTTTAAATATTTTTTCCGCCTCATCCAACCTTCCAGCCTCATAACACTGGACTCCTTTTGTTAAATACTGCTCTAGGTCGTCGGACATATTTATCTCAATTAAATTTATTCTACCACAATATGATCAGGAGGCAGGCCGGCTTGATTTCTTTCATACATTTGAACCAACGCCTTTTCAAAATTTTCGGCATATAATTTCATGTTAAAAAGACGATGAGTGTGACGATTCTTCTCTAAAAGTTTTCTGTAGTTTCTAAGTTTTTCTGGATTTAAGGCCAGGTCTACGGCGAGGTCTTCATATTCTTGAACACTCTTAGTAATTAAATCATCCAAACCGACAGACATCAGCAAGCTTCCGGCTAAGCGACTAGCAAAGCTTCGACCCATTCTCGTTACAATCGGCACACCAGCCCAAAGAGTATCAATCGCTGAAGTGTGGGCGTTGTAAGGGAAGGTATCTAAGAATAAACCGGAGAGCGAAATCCGGGCCAAGTGATTATCCACTTCTCGCATACGGTCGGCAAAAATAACTCTTTCTGGGTCAATGCCTCTGAGTTCCGCTTCTTTCTTCATATTCGTTATAGCTTGAGGCTCATAGGGTGCACTGACCCATAAGCAGGAACCAGGGACTCTCTTGAGGATACGCATCCATGAATCAAATGTCTCGGGCGTAATTTTGAAACACTGATTGAAAGAGCAGAAAATAAATCCTTCTGGAGGCAACTTCACGTCAGCCCGAGTGAATTTTATTTTAGATAAATCATGAGAAGTATCAAACGGCATCATGCATGGTAAATGAACTACCTTCTCAGTATAATGAATGCGTGACTCAACAGGTATAACTACCGGATCGCCGATAATATAATCGTGATAAGGTGTACCGAGCGTTCCGGTGTATCCAAGGAAGTTAACTTGAATAGGCGCCGCGCGGTTCAAGAAAATAGCCGGACGGGCTTCGTTAGTTATTCCCGATAAATCAAAGGCGATATCGATATTAAGGTCGCGAACCATTTGGGCCGCATCCAAGTCGTTCTTATCATTAATATTTATGAAGTGGTCGAAGGACTTCTCGATTCTTTCGCGTAAGGCTGGTCTACCGTCATTTTTACCAAAAGCGAAGGCGTAAATTTCGAACTTATCTCGAGAGTGCATACTGAATAACTGTATAGCTAAGTGCGTGACAGCATGCTCTCTGAAGTCAGATGAAAAATACCCGATTTTTATTTTTTTATTTTTTACTCTGACGGCGGATGGTTTGTTTTCTTGAATCACTACTCCGGAGGCTTTGACGAAGTTTTCTGCGACCCTCTTGGCCAACTCGGGTGAATCGGTAATGCGCTGCATGTGCCAAGGATCCTCCATTGAGTTAAGGAATCTTGGCTGATCTAATCGATTGATGAAATTATCATAGTCGGCTTGGTAGTTAGTCCAATCCGCCAAGCGTTGTTTAAAGAACTGCATTAATCCTACCGGCTGCTTATCGGCTGGCAGTTTTTCGAATTGTGCGAGCGCCGAAACAATATCACCCGACGCATAGTAGGCATCCGCGGAATTAATTCTGGCGATAATTAAATTAGGATCCAGCTCCAAAGCTTTTGAAAAATTTATCTGTGCTTCGGGGTAGTGAACCGCCTTAACCAAGCAAACCGCCAACCCATTGTAAGCTTCGGCATAATCTGGTTTTAGGTTTATGGCGTTTTTAAAACTTTCAACCGCGGCATTAAGATCGCGAATGTTAAAATAATTCATCCCGAGCACATAATAACCCCGAGTATCATAAGGGTTAATACGTATCGCATTAAAACAGGCTTCGATGGCCTTGCGGTAATCACCACGCCCTTGCAAAATTTCTGCTGAGGCTAAGTGAGCCTGAAAACTATCTATTCCTAATCGTTTTACAATTTCGTACGACTCTAAGGCTTGTTCTTTCTGATTTAATTTAAGTAAAACATTTCCGCGATTAACATGGGCGGCGGTAAAGTAAGGATTAATTTTAATAATTGCATCATAATACCCAAGGGCCGAATTAAAATCACCCAACATGTCATAGGAGTTTCCACAATTCAAATAAGCCTCGATCCACGCCGGATTAAATTCGATGGTTTTTTTGTAGCACTCGATTGATTTGGCGTACTGACCTAGCTTCTGGAAAACATTCCCTAAATTGTAACAAGCGTCAGGGGATTTCGGGTTAAGCGAAATCGCTTTTTCAAAAAACTCCACCGCTTGGTCCGGCTGACCTAAATCGTTCAGTGCGGTCCCAAGATTTGAAAAATAATTTGAGTTTAACGGGTCAGCCTCTGTGGCCCTCTTGAAACAATCTACGGCCTGAGCAAAATCTTTTTCCTGCGCGTAAAGTATTCCTAAATTTTGCCAGGACTCCGCATGGTGAGGCCATAAACTTAGCAATTTTTTGTAGGACTCCTTCGCCTTCTCAATCTGGCCCGCACGATGAAAATTGAGCGCCTCAGCAAATTGGTTTTGAATATCGAGGTTTTGTGTGTCCATTTAGATTCGGTCTTTTAGAGTGGAAAATAAATACAGATAACCTGTAAACATAAATTAGCGTAAAGTGCAGCAACGACGTCGTCCATCACGATGCCGATACCTCCGGGGGCTTTTTCAATCCAGCGAATTCCCAGCGGCTTAACGATATCAAAAAATCGAAATAACCCAAAGCCAAGCATCAGCATATAAAACCCTAAATTCGTTCCTAACTGCAAATGGTTGTTGAATAAAAATACCAAAGGCATCGCCACCATCTCATCTAAAATAACTTCCGAGGGATCTTTTTTCTTAAGTAACTCCGCCGCCACCCCACAAATAAAAATCGCTGCAAGAATGACTAATCCATTGAAGCAAACTTCATGAATCCAACCACGCGGGGTTGCTAAATTCTGCACCACTAGTGCCCACCAAAATAAACCCACCGCCGAGCCCCAAGTTCCTGGTGCCTTTAATTTTCCCAACGGACCGAGTGTGGCAAGGGAGACAATCATTCAGACAGTCCAGGCAAGTGCCGGCGGTATCGAATTAAATAACTTGCTCCAGAAATTACAGTGAGAGCAACCGAGAGCCAAAATAGACTCATGATAATCACTTCCCATCGTTGATGCCACAGTGCCGACAACTTCCAGTGTGTTTCATAAGCACGCAGTCCAATCAAATGCCCAATCGCAATAATTTGGAGAAAGGTTTTAATTTTTCCTAATCGCTCGGCTTCCAAAACTTGGCCGCGAGCCGCCGCCACTAGGCGCAAACCCGTAATCAAAAACTCGCGCATCAAAATTAAGATGACGCCAAAAGCAGCGATGAGTGTAGCGGAGTGACTGGGTAATTTCTCAGCACCTTGATCATCCCAATGTTTAACTGGCAGGCAATCCGTCGCCGCCATGGCTAATAATAAGCCAATGATGAAAATCTTGTCTACCAGGGCATCCATTAATCGGCCAAAGTCGGAAACCGCGCCCAATTTACGGGCGATCCAGCCATCAAAAATGTCCGTCAAAGCAGCGACAATAAAAAGAGCCAGGGCAGCGCTAGCCCAGACTCCGGCCCAATAGGTCCATAAAGCTATTAAAAACACAGCTGGTAGCCGTGCCGCGGTCAAAATATTGGGGATTTGGCGAAGAAACTGCATGCAGGCTTGCGGTGATAATGTTCTCAGATGAAACTAACCCGCAACAGGAAAACAATGGCCAGCAAACTTCGAATCGCCGTATACCCCGGCACCTTTGACCCCA
>CAIOLH010000110.1 GCA_903859115.1 uncultured Opitutia bacterium
ACACTTCACGTTTTTTTGCGACCAGTTGATCGCGACATCACCCGGAAGTAGTTGGATTGTCTTAAGTTCTTTATTGGTCTGAAATTGGGCCGTCGATTGAGCGAGATCTACTGAAATAATTTTTCCTTCTAGGGTCTGAGCGTTCAATTGATTCGTGATGAAAAATCCGATGAACAATAAGAAACATTTCATGAGTGCGTGGCGTCTTCTGCGATGAGTAGTTGAATCATGCCTTGTCTAACTCCATGGTGAGTAAGATAGAAGGCTTCAGCCTGAGTCAAATCGGCGAGCACACAAATCGTCAGTAATGCCGCTGGCATGATGTCCAGACGATCAGCCGGAATGCCTTTTAACTGCTTTCGCTCATCGGATGTTAATTTACAGATTCGGTCCTTTAATTCACGAATACGTAATACCGGGAGTCGACCAGCCACCGGCGCCTCGCCCATGGCTTCGAGATAAAGTGCAATCGCCGTGAAAGCCCCACCCGCTCCAACGAGCAAAGAATCTCGGGCTGCTTCATTCAACAAAGCATCTTTAAGTTGAGAACGAATAACTGCCTGAAAGCTTAATTGATGTTGTTCATCGATGACTCCGTCGGCTCTTGACTGTAGTTGAGACGTTAAACGCACGGAGCCCAGTGGATAACTTCGGGCAAAGGTACATTGTTTGCCGTGCAATTTACTAATCTCCAAACTTCCTCCACCTAAATCAAAGGCGAGGATGTTTCGGTAATTAGCATAGACAGGATCCACGCGAACGCCCTGCGCCGCTAAGCGTGCTTCGACTTCACCTGATATGATGGTCAGCGGCATGCCACACTGTTCCATAATTTTAGCAGAGAACTCATCGCGATTCACGCACTCACGGACCGCGCTCGTTCCCAGGAGAACAATCTTTTGTGCGCCTTTATCTTGGGCGAATTTTACCAAACGAGCTACCGCCTGAGCGCCTAGTTCAATTTTGTCGGGGTGCAGTCTCACAGGGGTTTCCCCCGGCGGAAAAAGTCTCACTGAGTCCGTTGATCGACCTAGCTCTGTCATACCATGGCTATCAACCACAGTCACTTTGAGTGAGTTTGATCCAATATCTACGACGGCAAAAAGGGTGTTCGACATAATTAAAAACTAATCACCCCTTTTAATCCGCCGAAATAGTGCGTGGATGCTTGCGTTTCAAATTCCTTCGACCGCACCGCTAAATAATAAGTAATGGAGGTTCGATAAATACTGGCGGTAGCACCCAAAAGTAATTGTCCGACTACAGGTGTGCGAGTGACGTGCGCAGACTCTCTAAAAGTCGTTCCATCCGTCGCATAATTTTTAAACACAAACTCCAGTTGAGCATCCGCGAAAAAATATGAGGAAAAAGTACGAGGGTACACTCCGTCAGGCTGGTAATCAGGATTATAGGCACTGCTGTGTCTGATGGTGCCTTGGCCCCAAGTGTCCTTAAGATTAACGCCCCAACGAGCTTGGGCACCCAAAACTAATTCCGTCCGAATATTGCCGAGTTGGACTTGTGCATGCGCAATCAGGTCACGCAAATTTCTACCTGAATCA
>CAIOLH010000111.1 GCA_903859115.1 uncultured Opitutia bacterium
ATTCTGTGAATCCACATTGGACGGCGGATTTTAAATCATTACCCGATCACCCCATTAGTCGTGGAGTGAAATCGTTTAGTTCCAGAGACGAGTGGTATTTTCATATGCGCTTTAAAGATAAGATGGAGGACGTAACGCCCATTCTTATCTCCAACGTCCCCACCGAAATTATTAGTTCTCAGGATGGACCCTATGTCGGCAATCCTGATGTTCGCAGAGAGGTGTTAGAAGAGAAGAAGCCCCAGATTGTTGCGTGGGCAGTGAGCAGAAATGATGGCGGCAGAGGTTTCGGCTTTTGTGGCGGACATTATCATTCTGGTTGGGCTAACGATAATCAGCGCATGCTCGTTCTTAATGCGATTCTCTGGACAGCAAAGGCCGAGGTTCCAGCCGGTGGTGTAATCACGAAATTTTCAGAGGAAGAACTCGCTGCGAACCAAGATAAGAAGCCGGTCCGTAAATAATCTTTTTAGAAAATGATGCTGGTCGTTTGACCTATGCCCAGGGACAGCAATCATATGCCCATGTCTAAGCACATTGCAATTATCGGCGGAACTTCGGGCATAGGTCGTGCCACTATCGACCTGCTTAAATCTAAGGGATATATTTTACACGTAGCGTGTCGTGCGCCCGAGAAGTTGACCGATTTAGGTATGAACGCGCAACTATTCGACGCCACTACGCCTAGTTCGTTGGTGTGGCCTGAAAAACTGGATGGTTTGGTTTACTTCCCAGGTACGATTCAGTTAAAACCTTTTCACCGTTTAACCGCGGAAGATTTTCAAAAAGATTTTCAGGTAAATTTATTAGGAGCTGTTGCTGCGTTGCAGTCAGCATTACCTGCACTCAAAGCATCGGGAAATGCATCGGTCGTTTTATTTTCAACGGTCGCCGTCGCTCAGGGTATGCCAATGCACGCGAGTATTGCCTCCGCTAAGGGTGCGGTAGAAGGATTAACCCGAAGCTTAGCCGCGGAATGGGCACCGATGATTAGAGTGAATGCGATTGCGCCATCTCTCACCGATACACCTTTAGCTGCTGGATTACTTAATTCGGATTTAAAGAAAGAAGCTTCAGCCAAACGTCACCCCTTGCAGCGCATTGGTTCATCGGATGAGTTTTCCGAAATTGTTGAGTTTTTACTTTCGGATGCCGCGCGTTTTATGAGTGGGCAAATTATCCACGTCGACGGTGGTTTATCGTCCGTAAAACTTTTCTAAAAAATAAGCCCAGAATGCTGGAGCACTCTGGGCTTAGGTGAAGTTAAACTAAAACTAGATTAAAATCGAAGTGGGGGCTTCGAGCACTTGTTTTATTGCTTGGAGGAATTGTGCACCATTAGCTCCGTCGACCACACGGTGATCTCCCGATAGACCGATGATCATACGCTGACCCATCACGATGCGATCGGAAGCGTCAACTACAGGCTTCTTAATGGTGGCACCCACGGATAAAATAGCAGCGTTAGGAGTATTGATGATGCCGAAGAATCCAGACACTCCATACATCCCGAGATTGGTTACGGTGAAGGTGGAGCCGGACATTTCAGCAGGCGAAAGTTTCTTCGCACGTGCTTTGCTGATGAGTGCTTTCGCGTCGAGGGCGATTTCTTTAAGCGACTTCGAGTGAGCGTCGCGAATAACGGGAGTGACTAAGCCGTCTTCGAGCGCGACACCAAAGGCTAAGTGAACGGCAGAGTGTTGACGAATGCTGGTGCCAGCCCAGGAGGCGTTGACCGCAGGAATTTTACGTAATGCTTCGGCCGATGCTTTTAAGATGAAATCATTCACCGAAAGTTTTAGGGCGGATTCGCCACCGGCTTCGGCGAGACGTTTGTTTAAAGTTTCGCGCATCGCTAAAAGCGGAGCGGCGTCCACTTCAACTTCGAG
>CAIOLH010000112.1 GCA_903859115.1 uncultured Opitutia bacterium
CGGCAGCAGCAAGGAGTGAGAGGAGGAGGAATTTGGATTTCATGGGGAGGGGATATTCATCTATAAAACACCTAAGTCTGTCGAGAGTTTCATGAAAACTTTAAATTAAATAAGTGCCCAAATACAGATTACGGTCCACCAGCTGGATATTAAGACACGATTTACTGAATAACGGCAGGGGGCGGGGCGTTAGGTGCTGGGCCTTCCGCGGTAGGCTCCGGGGGAGGCATCGGCTCGGCTGTGCCTGAATTTGCAGGTGTTGCCGCAGGCTCAGTCGTTTCAGGCTTTGCAAATTCTGCTTTGATTAATCCCAGACCTTTTTCTCTCAAGGCGGTCATTTGCTCCAGCGCCGCTGGCTTTTCTTCGTCGCTCATCGTCGCCCACTTGTCGCGAAGCTCACGCTGTTGCATCCATAGTTGTTGAATTTCGGGATTCGCTTCCATCACCTTACGTAGCCGACCCCAATTTGCGCCCACGGCCTCTTCAAAATTTTTGCGTCCTTCTTCACGGAAGTTTTTGAATTTTTCTTCAAGAGCTTCCTTGGTGACGACAGGATTATTGTTCGGCTCTTCACCTTTATCGGGCTTAATATTATTTTTTGTATCTAATTTTAAATCTTTAGCAGGGCGAGCGATGGTTCGACTCCCTTCATTCGAGCTACTTATTTCAACTTTTGCCTTCGAGGGCGTCGCACTAACCGGCGTACCTTCAGGGCTAACAAATTTTGCAACTAAGTAACCGCCACCTGCTACCACGAAGATTGTGAGTATCCAAAATAATCCGTTTTTATTCATAGCAGGTGATATCTATATAACACACCATTCCCCGAAATGTTCACCTAAAAAACATCCAGCGCCACCAAGTTCTCGTGTAGGGTAGGGCTAAATAATCCAGGCAGGCTACTTTAAAGGCCGAATCGATTTCTTCAGCTGGGTGTCCTTCCAAGAGCTTGGCCTCCGTGAGAACGATTTCCCCCCGCGCCGCCGCATCGCGAATCTGTGCATATTTTAAAAAGTGCATCACCGTCAGAAAGGTCGTGATCACAGCGAAAACGGCAATCGCGCTTAGGAGTCGCGACTTACTGAATAGTGAGAGCAAGAGAAAGAGCGGCCAGGTATTGCCCCAAAAAATAATCAGCGATTCCCACGCACTTAATTTTCCATACTGTCGATCACGATGTTGCAAGGCATGCCCCGCTAATCGCGCCGCCCTCGCTACATCAAAAAGTCTTTTCCCGTAATACACCTCGCTCGATAATTTAATCGCGGGTTCGTGGGCCGCGTAATGATTCGAAAATATCAACGAAGTTTCATCGACGTTTACCTGCGAGATTTCCCCACGTAAAAGAATAATCTTAGCGGCTTGCTCGCCCGTTATTCCGCGAACTAAAAGTTTGGAGCCATGCTTTTTTTCGAACGCCTGAATTTTTCGCCACGCCAGCCATGGACTCAGCCAAGCAAATACGCCCATTAAAATAAGTAGTCCCAGTAATTTTGCTTCAGGATGCATCAGTTGAAAATAGTGGCTTATCGTGGGGGTTCTTTAGATATTTGTTGGGTATCATTGACCTTTATGTCTAGTGCCATCTAAATTGCACTATGAATCAAGAAACGGTCCGCAGCTATTTGCTCGACCTCCAAAATCGCCTCTGCGCGCAATTGGAATCGGTCGACGGCGTCGGACGTTTTAAAGAAGATCAATGGCAACGTGCAGAGGGTGGGGGCGGTCGAACACGAACTTTGTCCAACGGCCAAGTCATCGAAAAGGGCGGGGTAGCTTTTTCCGATGTTCAAGGCCACGCACTCCCACCATCCGCCACCGCCACCCGACCCGAATTGGTCGGCCGTTCATTCCGCGCGATGGGCGTCTCGGTCGTTCAACACCCTTTAAATCCTTATTGTCCTACCGCCCACATGAACGTGCGTTTCTTCTGCACCGATGGGCCTTCCCCGGTTTGGTGGTTCGGCGGTGGTTTTGATTTAACTCCCTATTACGGATTTGATGAAGACGTCGTGAGTTGGCACCAAGCCTCCGCTCAAGCTACGGGAAATTACTACGCAAAGTTTAAGAAAAATTGTGATGACTATTTTCATCTTAAACATCGCCAAGAACAACGCGGCGTCGGTGGCGTATTTTTTGATGACTTTACCGAGGGTGGATTTGAAAACGCCTTCGCCCTCATGCAGAAAGTCGGCAACGCCTTTGGCCCTGCTTATTGCGAAATTCTAGAGCGTCGAAAATCTTTACCTTACGCCGAACGAGAAAAAACCTGGCAAGAAATCCGTCGCGGTCGTTACGCTGAATTTAATTTGGTCTGGGATCGCGGCACCATTTTCGGCCTCCAATCAGGCGGTCGTACTGAATCTATCTTAATGTCACTCCCTCCCGGAGTGCGCTGGGTTTACGGCCATCAACCCGCCGAAGGCACCGCCGAAGCAAAACTTCTCTCGCATTATCTCAAACCAAGAGATTGGGTATAAAAGCGTATGAATTCCCGTGACCGCTTTTTAGCCGCCCTCCATCGCCGCCCTCACGGACGTCCACCGGTCTGGATCATGCGCCAAGCGGGTCGATACTTACCTGAGTACCGAAAACTCAAAGCTGAGTCGGACTTCGTTACGATGGTCCGCACGCCTGATTTAGCCGTCGAAGTAACCTTACAACCTTTACGTCGTTTCGCGCAATTAGATGCGGCCATTCTTTTCAGCGATATTCTAGTAATTCCCGAAGCCCTCGGCGTGGGTTATCGCTTTCGTGATGAAGGCGGTATCGCCATGGAGAAATCTCTGCAGACTGAAAATGATTTAGCGTTACTCCAACCTGCCGGTGCCATCGAGCGTCTAGATTATGTTTATAAAGCATTAAGATTACTAAGAAAAGAATTGGGAACGAATAAAGCACTCCTCGGATTTGCGGGTTCACCATGGACGCTCGCTTGTTACCTCGTCGAGGGTGGCGGATCAGAAGAATTTTCCAAAATGAAATCTTTGGTCAAAACGAACCCTAAGTTTGTTCACCAGATTTTAAATGTTCTCACTCAAACGGTCGCGGGTTATTTAAAAGAACAACTTTTAGCGGGCGCCGATGCGATCCAGATTTTTGATAGCTGGGCCGGTGTCTTAGAAGGAAAAGATTATGAAGAATTTTCTCTACGCTACATCCGCGAAGTCATCGCACTGCTCCCGCCGCAAGCCCCCATCATTCTTTATGCTAAAGGTAAGTCGGCCGATGCTGCTGCTTTAGCGAAAACTGGCGTACCTTGCCTCGGGGTGGATTGGACGATGCCTATTTCAAAAGTACGTGCTTTGGTCGATCGCCCGATTTGTATTCAAGGTAATTTGAATCCTGAATTCATCGTCGGGAAGCCCGATGTCGCCATTCAAGAAACCCAAAAAATCCTGAACGATAATGCGGACGATCTCGGACATATCTTTAATCTGGGTCATGGCATCACCCCCGATGCCCAAATCGATACTTTAGCCGCAGTTTTAGATAC
>CAIOLH010000113.1 GCA_903859115.1 uncultured Opitutia bacterium
CCAGACCGCGACGGGCTTCTCGCGCTGTAACACCATGTGGTCGGTGAATAGGCCGGAGCACTCGAGATTCGCCGCGCGTAATGCGGAGGCTAGCGCTAAGGTTAATACCAATAGAAACTTTTTCATAAGGGGGTGGGGTATCCAATAATACACCCCGCCCCCCGACAAGTTCCAATCATCTAATAAACAAACTCGGATTCCTTATAAACTAAGAAGGTACTTATGTATAAAAGACGCTTTAAATTATAAATTATAAAATTTGCGTTTAGACTCATATAATTTTGTAATGCCCATCCCCGATGTCAGGTCGTCTTAATCTTTATCAAAGCCTAGATCCTACTGAGCTTGCCAACGAACTTGCTAAGGTTCTAGGCGAGTCTCGCGGTTATCCGTTTAGGAAAGATATCATCATCATCGACGGGAAGGGTCCAAGTAATTGGATTACACATGCAATAGTACGTCATGGAGGTTTAGGCATTCAGATGAACGCCGACCTTTTAAGCACCTGGCGAATCATTCCATGGCTTTGTTCCATTCTCAGGGGTGATAGCCGCAAGGAACGGCCAGCTGATCCATTGCAGGGATTGACCGCAAAACTTTATGCCTTGCTCGAGTCTGAGCCCGGTGAATGGAAAGACTATGTTGGAGAATTTGAGATCGATGGTGGAACGGTATGCTGGGATCTCTGCGTTCGATTGACTCAACATTATCGTGAGCTGTTGCGTAATGACGCTGATTGGATTGCGAGAGCAGAGCAGGGTGCCACGGACCGATGGTCGAAGCTTTGGTCGACTGCAATTAAGGGCTTGAGAGCCGACTTTGCTGAACGCCGAGGTGTTGCACATCATTCTCCACTTCACGAAGCCGACATTTTGTTAGCACTTAATGATTTAGAGAATCGCCAAAAAATTTCCGACCAACTTCCGGGTCGAATTTGCTGGTTCTCGCTCGGTGATGTGCCGCGTTCACACCTCCAAATCCTCAAGGCATTAAGCGATGTTTTGGATATTCACCTATTCTTTGTGCAACCATCACAAGGCTTTCTAGATGATTTGAAGAATGACGATGACAATGACTCAAGTGCATCAAATCAAGAGATTAAGCACAGCACGGCTTACCGTCTTTTACGTTCTAGTGGTAAGTATTATAGCCTACAACAATCCAAGGTCATCGATTTTATCAATGCCGACCAAGAAGTATTTATTCCATCAAAACGCAGAGCACCTGCTGGTTCATCTCTACTTGGTTATATTCAAAATGGAATTGATGAATTTGATTCGTGTGCCCCAAAACTTGAATCAATTGATGAGTCGATTTCGATTCACCGCTGTCACGGTGCATGGCGTGAGGCAGAAATTGTACGCGATCAAATTTTAGCTGCCTTTACAGATCCATCACTCGCTGGTCTACGTCAGGGCGATATATTAATCCTCTCGCCTGATCCAGAAGTGCATGCCCCGCTACTTGCTGGTGTTTTAAGTGCACGGATACCTTCTTTTGAATTTACCACTGCAGGTATGCAGGGCTTACGAAAGTCACCCGTGGGAAATTTAGTTAAGTCACTACTCGAATTACCTGCCGGCCGTGTGACATCTCTTGATGTACTAGGTATTATCGGTCTAGAGGTAGTTAGGGACCACACAGGTTGGACTGATTCGGATTTAGAGATTGTCGAAGAGTGGTTTAAAGAAGCGCCTTTCCAATGGGGTATTAATAAGGCACACCGAGAATATATTCTTCTCACCGGATTGGGTTCAGCTTCGGAGGGTGATTCTGAATTTGAAGCAACAGAAGTCGGTACATTAAATGAATTTTTAAAGCGTCTTTCTTTAGGCAGCGCCTTGGGTGGAACACCAAGACTTATTGAAGACTCTTTGCCGTTAGTTGGCGTTGATGGTCAACAGTCGCTTGGACTGGCTGCAGAGTCGTTGAGAGTTCTTCGAGCGATTAAAAATTGGGCCGAGTTTGCGACTGATGAACACACTTTTTCAGAATGGATCGAGGCATTTACTAAAATTAACCAAGGGCTGCGTCCTCATTCACGGCAATTCCTAGAAGAATTCGCTGAACTTAGTGGTGCGCTATCACGTATGAAGCAACGCGTGACACAGTTTGGTGATTCTCTGCTTACACTAAGATTATTCTCTCAACTCGCTGAAGAATACTGTGACTTTGAAGCTGGGGTCGGTCAATTTATGACTGGGAAAGTTACACTGGCTCCACTGCGTGCAAGTTCTATTCATCCCGCTAAAGTTATTATCTTAATGGGAATGAATGACGGCTCATTCCCCAAACGCGCACCTAAAACTGGACCCGAAGTTGTGGTTAGTGCCGACGGTAAAGATACGTTAACCAGACTCCGACTCAGTACACGTGAAGAGACATCGATGCATGCTTTTCTATTATCAATTTTATCGGCACAAAGTCGTCTTATTATTACCTTCGATGGATATGTGGGATCAGAAGGAAAGCCCGGTAGTGCAGCTTTGCCTGTAGAAATTCTTCGAGCAGCAGTTCAAGAATCCGTTAATGCTAGCAACGGATTTAATATAAGAACTCATGGTTTACTTTCACACCATCGTCCTTTGCCACATGGTGGAAAACCTGATCCAGTTGTCCGAGATAAATCCGCTCTATCAGTCGCTAATGCAGTTAATAATCCCAAGAGCCTAAGCGTTCTTGTTCCACATTTACCCACGTCTGCCAAAGATTTTACTTTTGCTGAGTGGTTACGATTCTGGGAGTCGCCACCACGTCATGCATTGCGCCAATTAGGTGTACATATTCCTTGGGACAAAAAAGTGATCGCGACTGCTGAACCATTGCAGCCTGATTCTGAGGCACGACAACAGGCTGAAAAGTGGGTGGAGCGACATGTCGAGAGTGTCGGTGAACCAAACTGGCAGATAGCAGAGAAGTCCGGGTTTTTCCCGTCTACCCAGGGGGGTAAGTTGCTATTTGATATCCTCGTCGAAACGGAAATGCATAGTGAAGATTTGATGTTGGATGAACTTTGTAAAAATCTCTCCCCAAAATCAGATAGCGAACCTCTTTCAAGAGCAGAGCTTGAAAAAGGCGAGTTACTTCCATTTAAGACGGATCAGTTTCGACTCTTTGCACATGGTGATACCGTGGGCGTTGCGTGTTTGGGCTACTTCAGTGAGGATAAACATCCTTATCGTTGGATAATGTGTTTGCCAGCAATTGCTCAACACTTGGATCGTCCACTTAATCGATTATTTGTGGTTGGCTTAGAGCCTTATGGTGCTGGTGATATTAACGATGCCGTTACTGCTGATAAGAAAACATTACCACTTAAAGTTAAGGTCAATTATTTAGAGTTACCTGTGTCTGAATTAGACAGTTTTTGTGAAAGGGTAGTTGGACTGATGGACAGTGTTATCGATAAAACTACTCCGCTCATGCCTGTAACTTTTTATGAAGGGCTAGATCAGCGGTTTAAAGATCCTGATAAAAAGAACCCAATTAAAATAACGGATGACCAGTTGCGTAAACCTGAGAAGGGGCGGGGTGATGCCGATGATCCGCGCGCACGTATTTTAATTCCTGAAGAATACGACTTTGTGATAATGATTAATAATATAACAGATCTATTTTCAGGTGAAATTAGACGTTTAACAACCAGGGATATTTCTAAGTACGCCAGAATTTCTCTGGAAAAACAAAAAGAGATGATAGAGGCCCTAAAAATAGAAAAAGAACGAAAAAATAATGCCAAAGCCGAGCGAGCGAATAAAAAGTCTGATTCTCCTAACTCAAATAAGAAGTCATCTAAATCGCCCAAGAAAGAGGAGGACCCTACATGAGCCGCGAACGTTTCAATTTATTAGACTTTAACCTTAATCCAGGTTTTCGAGTGATTGAAGCCGGTGCTGGCTCGGGTAAGACATACAATCTTGTTAGAATTGTTCTACGCCTGTTGACCCGTGAACACGACCCATTGTCCATTTGTGAAATTCTTCTAGTGACATTTACGGAAGCGGCTGCACTTGAGATGCGTCAACGTCTGCGTACTATTTTGGAAGAGGCGCTACGGGTCGATTTAAACGAGAATCCACCTGTCGATCCGAAGACTGGCAAGAAAAATACTAACCCTTTAGTTCAGATTATGTCAAAGCCTGGTAACACACGTCGTGTGCAAAGAGCTCTAGATGAAATCGGTACCATGCAAGTTACCACAATCCATGGTTTTTGTTGGCGAGCTTATAGCGATCATGCGGTAAACTGCGGTTTCCCTCCGTCGATTGGTGAACCGCAGGATGGTACACAACTGATGTCAGAAATCGCTGCTGACTGGTATAGAACTAAACAAGATTCGAAATTAAAATTAAGTACTATTGAGGCTGCAGCTAAGGCGTTAGTGATGTGTCCTAACGCTGAAATAGACCCAAAGTTGGAAGGATTGCGTGAATATGTAAGTCAGAGATTACAATCCGCACCCTTTGTCACTTTTGATTATTTAATTAGTCGTTTAAAGTATGCTCTTCAGGACTCTGTTAAAGGTCCTAAACTTTCAGAATTTTTACAAAAAGATTATCGTGCATGCTTAATTGATGAATCGCAGGATACGGATTCAAGCCAATGGTATATTTTTAACCGTTTATTTGGCCCAGCTGCATCTACGGGTAAGCATCTTTTAATAATGGTCGGTGATCCTAAGCAATCGATTTATGGATTCCGTGGGGCCGATATTCGCACTTACTGCAACGCGATTAAAGAAGCGGATACGATACAAACTTTGCCTGATAATTATCGTTCTTCCTTGAGAATGATTGAAGCATTTAACCTGCTTTTTAATCACAGAGAATTTTTCGCTACTACTGAAATTACTTACGATATTGCAGGTGGAATCGCCGGCAAAATCGCGGAAATGGGCTCAACTCCCTTCGAGGTCGTTCATTCGGATAAGCCGGCGGCTGTTGCACGTGAGGCGATGCGACTGCTTAGACAAATGGATAAGGAAAATATACGTAGAGATGGCTCAATTGGTTTTCCGGGAGATGGTGCAGAGCCAGCTGAAGTAGGTATTTTGGTACGTAGTAATTCGTACGCTGATAAGATTTACCGAGCTTTAATTGCGGCAGGACAGGGTGCTTCTCTTGAGTCTCGTCAGTCTGTTTTTGAAACGACCACAGCTTTTCAGGTTCAACTATTGCTTCGCGCGGTATTAAGACCCTCACACGCAGGTAACCGTAAGGCCTTATTACTCTCTCGACCAAGTTTGTTTGGTGAGTCGGCTGAACTCAATGATGAGACAGATAATACAATCGCTGCATGGCTAAATAAATGTCTCTCGCTTTGGCGCAAGAACGGTTTTGCACTTGCGTGGGAAACTTTGACGCATCAATCCCCAGGCGAAAATCTAAACTCAATCATCGAAGGTCTCGGTCAGTGTCAATTCCGTCACCGTGCGTTGATGGACTTATCGCACATCGGTGAATTGCTCATCACACGCAATCGAACACTACATTGGACGCCCGAGCAGCTCTTTGATCATCTTTCTGCGCGAGTTCGTTCCGAGAATGACGGTGAAATGGAAGAGTCAGAGGCATCAGAGGAAGAATGTATTCGTGCCGATTTAGCAAATTCTCGAATTCTTGTTCGTACGATTCATAAGTCGAAAGGCTTAGAATATAATGCGGTTATTCTCGCTAAATCATTTCAATATAAGAAAACATCCATTCGGCAGGGTACTATACTTCGTTTAGATAATGGAGAGACGAAAGTTTACTCGGGTGACGCAGCAGTTAAAATACAGTTGGAGAGACAACAGCGCCAAGAAGATGCACGTTTACTTTATGTTGCACTGACACGAGCAAGACATCGATTCGTTTGGATGGGCATAGATAAGCCTAAGCCAAATAGTGAAGCAGGTGGATTCTCTGAAGTTTTGGAAGACGTGGATTTAGATTCATCCCTGGTTTTCCAAAAAATTAATTCAGATATTAAAGAATATGTATTACCGCTTATTCCTCTTGGTACAGATAGTGATTTAGCTAAGCCAATACCATCGCCACTCTTTGTTCCACAATTAGAACAGATTCCTCAGCGTCTCTCCTTGGCATATGGTGTAACGAGTTATTCTGGTTTATCTAAAGGAAAACATGACGCGCCCTCTACAGGTTCGGGCTTTGAAGACCCTGAAGACTCGGCTGAAGCAGTGAGTTTGCTTATTCCGGATAACTTAAAAGGAAATTTACTTGGTAATCTTCTCCACAAGTTAATGGAGTTACTAGATTTCAAATTAGCGATTAAAGATCGAACATACGTAAGAGAGTTAGTTGCTCGATTGCTCGGTGGTTCTGGTTTGGTTATGGATACGGATTCTGAATTTGAAAAAACGGTCAACCAACTTACTGACTCCACACTCATTTGGTTAAAACAATCCTTCCAGAGTCATACAGGAAAAGGATTTTCACTATCTGATTTAGATTTAAATACTCAGTTAGCTGAAGTACGTTTTTGTTTTGCTGCCTCAATTGATAACAAAACTTTCCCTAAGCTTGATGACGCCTTTACTAAGGAGTTCACTCAGGCAAAACAGCCTGACTTAGCTAAACTAGGACTATCTTGGGAACGTAACAACCCCTTGGACGGATTAGTGACCGGTTCGGTTGACTTCATTTTTGCTCACGACGGTCGTTATTATATTATTGATTGGAAATCTAATTTCATCGGCGAGTCTTCTTCAGATTATCTGCCCGAACGTATCGCTAAAAGTATCGCTAAAGAACGTTATCATCTTCAGTTCTCGTTATACACTGTCGCACTGGATGCACACCTGAGACAATGTCTCGGCGATAAATGGAATTATGAACGAGATTTTGGCGGAGTGTATTATGTGTACTTACGCGGATTCGGTACCCATCCAGACTGCAAAAATGGTGCATTCTTCCATCGTCCATCCGACCAGTTCATTCAAGATATTCGTTCTATTCTTCAACCAAACTAGAAAATTTCATGACTCGACTATCAATCAAACAGGAAGAACTCGATGCACACGAATTGGCTGTGGGTCTAATGAAAGCATTGGGTGAAGAAGAGAGTCATCCCTCATTTGCGTGGGTAAAGTCCGCCTATGCAGCCGTTCTCAACGGCCAATCCTGTGCATGCCTAGATTCTAAGGTCATTTCTGATGATAAGATTATCAGTAGGGGTAAGGACAAAGTCGAGATTACGCCTTTGATCCTTCAAGAATTCGCTAGCGGAAATCTTTTATACCTCCGCCACATGGATGAGATGGAGCAAAATTTAGCGACTAAGATAAAAGTAAAAGCTGTAGAGCTGGAGTTGGATAAACAGTGGAAGCTTGAACAGATCAAAAAAATTGCTGATCAAGATTCTTTGAATCAAGAGCAACGTGAGGCGTTAGATCGTGTTGCGAAATTTAATTTTATTATTCTTACGGGTGGTCCCGGTACGGGGAAAACACATACCCTGAAATCAATAATTAAGTACTCTGTAGAAGTCGGAGAAATATCGCCAACCCAAATAAGATTAGTTGCTCCAACGGGTCGCGCTTCTCGAAGAATTTCAGATGGTATGGATTCACTGACTGAAGAAATAAAACTCCAACTAAATAAGGCCCAAACGATCCACTCGCTCCTCTACGAGCCTGAGGCGTTTGATGATATTAAACTTCTTATCATTGATGAGTCGTCGATGGTAGATTTGATGCTTTTTAATGATGTCATTGAGAAACTACCCGATGACTGTAAGCTAGTCCTTGTCGGCGATCCTAACCAGTTGCCCTCTGTCGATGTTGGTTCAGTCCTAGCTGATCTTTGCGAAGCGCCCCACTTAGAGAAAAACAAAGTTAAACTCTTTCAACAGCGTCGTTCGGGTAAGGTTATCATGCAGATTGCTGAGCAAGTGCTAGCTGGGTCTCAGAATATTGGTATCGAACTTAGTCAGCCTAAGCCTAATGATATAGTAGCTCAGGCAGTTGCTCAGTTTTCTGATTTAGTTAAACTCTGTAAAAAGGGGGATTACACTGAGGCACTTAAAATAGTAAACAAGGTGCGTGTGCTTTGTTCTCACGTTCGTGGTGAGTTGGGTGCTGAAACATTATCGGCGAAGATTGCCGAAAATTTTGATATTAAATTGAATCCCCCGGGTGATGGTGCACTAATAATGGTCACTAAAAATGACCGACATGGAACCGGTCTTTCTAATGGCGATGTAGGAGTTAAAGTTGATGGTTTAGTTTATTTTCAAAATCACCCAGTGGGTTATGATATCAGTAGATTACCTGGATATACTCTCGCGTTCGCTACTACCATTCACAAAGCACAAGGATCGGAATATGATCACGCTTTCATTATTCTGGGTTCAAGTTTACGTGAGGATTTCCTTAATCGCCAACTTCTCTATACGGGTATCACCAGAGCTAAAACGGATTTAACGATATTCGCAGATTCCAAAGTGTTCCAAGATGCATGCGCCAAGGGAGTTCTCAGAGCATCAGGATTAAAAGATCGCCTGAGCTAGTCTTACCTACGCGTCGCTGTCGTAGTCGCCGTTGTCCCGATCGTCTTGGGCGATGTCTTCCAACCGCTCGTTCAATTCTTCATCGTCTTCCTCTAATTCCATCGGACCGGGTCGTGGACTCCAAAAGCCGCCCTCGTCGCCGCCATCCCCACCACCAGTCGATCCCGACGATAACCAACCTGCAAATAGGCCAAAAGTTAGTAAATTGAGTAGGCCATACCCAGAAGACTTGGTCTCCACGATGTCCGGCTTCTGCAGGAGCTGACTTAAAGGCATCCAGTCCTTCATTCCCTCCGTCCAATAGTAATCGGTATTTAGAAGGACCCCTTGCTCTACACGCCAAGGTATCTCTTTGGCCTCAAACTCCCCAATGACCTTTCCGCCACGTGCTACTTTTATCGCCATAATATCGATAATGCATACCCACATTCGAAATGCAAATTATTGTAGAAATTTTTGTATAATAATATTCACAACATCGGCTTCGCTAAACCGCCCAGCCGTAAGTCGCTATTTTTGACAATCTTGTAACGGCAAGTGGTCGGGCTTGCCAGCGGGGAGGGCGAGTGACATAAGAGATGCGATATGGCACGATGCATTCCGGAACGATTGCACACCGCACAGTACGAGAAATCGGAAAGCGACATCTTTGAGCGTCTGCGTTTCGAACTTTCCGACGAATACATCGTCATTCCTTGTTTAGAAATTCCACGTCAGAATGGAGTATTCGATTCCGAAGCTGATTTCGTCGTCCTGCATCCCCGAGGTCGCCTAGTGCTCGAAGTCAAAGGCGGCCAAATCGTCTGCGAAAGCGGTAAATGGATGCGCGAGCGCGGATCACGCTACGAAAAAATGGTCCCACCTTTTTACCAATCTCGCGACAACTCCTACGAAATCCGAGATTACTTAGCCAAAATTTTCGGAAAGGAATCCCCCGAAGGTGGTATGGTGTTCGACCAGGCAGTCGTTTTTCCTGACGTCGATTTTAATGTCGAAACCATCGAAGTCGCCCTGCGCCGTATCGTCGACCGCAAGGAATTAGCGCAGTCAAACTTTAGCGAAATTTGTGAGCGTCTGTTGGACGACGCTGCTGAACGTTATCTCAAAAGATTTCCTGAACGAAAATTACCTGAGCCTTTAACTTCAGAGCAACTCGTGGCAGTCGCCCAAAAGTTGCGTCCGGATTTCCGTCTCACGGCCAACCTCACGGCCGATGAAATGGATATCGAGTTGATCCGTCTTTCCGCATCGCAATTACACGCCCTCGACATGGTAACGGAGAATAAACGTCTTCGCATTACGGGCGGCCCTGGTTCGGGTAAAACGCTGCTCGCGATGGAGATGTGTCGCCGTGAATTACAAAAAAATCCGACCGCTAAAATCGGACTAATCTGTTTTAATCGTTATCTCGGAGGTTTTCTTTATGACGTCGTCCAGCGCGAGAGTCTCACTACTATAACCGCGGGTTCATTCTATACTTTTTGCGACACTCTGATTGGTTCACCCGGTGATCAGCGTGAAACGAATCCCGAATATTACGCCCAACGC
>CAIOLH010000114.1 GCA_903859115.1 uncultured Opitutia bacterium
CCGTGGATCAGATGGCGATGATGTTAACGGACCGCGAACGAGAGGTCGCGGTGATGATTGCGAAGAGCTTTTCTAGTAAAGAAGTAGCCGTAGCGCTCAACATAAGCGTCAAAACCGCTCAAAACCACCGTACAAACCTCATGAGAAAGCTTAATGTTCATGATTCTGCGGGGGTGATACGCTTTGTTATTCGTCAAGGATTGTATGACCCCTGCGAAGGCCTCTAAGGTGGCGGGGTGAAACTACCCCGTCGTCATTTTATTGCCCTCAGTGGCACTGCCCTACTCGGTGCCGCCTTACGTGCACAGTCGGATAACTCACCGGAAAATTTTGATGTCTGTGTTTACGGTGCAACAGCATCAGGAATCGCCGCAGCAATCTCGGTAGCCGAACAAGGTTTTAGCGTCGTGCTGATTGAACCTAGCCGATGGCTCGGTGGCATGAGCGGGGGCGGACTTCACCGCATCGACTGGGGCACCAAAGCCAGCGTCGGCGGACTCGCATTAAAATTACTGATTGATGACGATAACGTCGCAATGCGAAAACTTTACACCAAGTTGTGTTCGGAAAAAAATATCAAAGTTATTTACGAGCATCGCTTAAACAAAGTCGTTAAAGAAAATACCCGCATCCAATCCATTACTTTAGATTTAGCTCCCCCCGACTCTTTAGGTGTACCCGCTGCGCAAGCGAAACAAGTTGAAGCTCGTCGCATCTCCGCCCGTGTATTTATCGATTGTAGTTACGAAGGTGATTTAATGGCTCAGGCTAGAGTTTCGCACACCTACGGCCGTGAAAGCCAAGATACCTACGACGAATCCTATGCGGGTGAGCGCCCTGCCCTAGTTACGTACGATATCGACCCCTACAACACGCCCGGGAAGCCCTCCAGCGGGCTTTTACCCCTCCTTCAGGACTACCAACCCAAAGGCCTAGGAAAGGCCGATAAACTGACGATGGCGTATTGTTTCAGATGGAAGCTGAGCCGCCAGCCCGACCGCATTCCTTTTGCCTCACCCGAAAATTACGATCCACGCCAGTACGAGATTTTCCGTCGGGCGTTTAAAAATAATATTAAAATTAATACCGGACTCAAAATGCGTCACCCAGGAAAATTAGAGGACTATCCTGGTGGTGGCGTGTTCAATGAAAACTCCAGTCGATCGCTTTGGGCACAATCAGTAGCGGGATCGAATCAGGATTATCCGACGGGCGATTGGGCAACCCGTTCAAGGATTTGGAAGTTCCATCAAGATTTCATTCGTGGCATGTACCATTTCCTGCGCACCGATGAAGCGGTTCCCGAAATTTATAAAAAACTAGCGAACGAAACTGGACTCACTCCAGGAATTTTTGACGAGACGGCAGGATGGCCACATCAACTCTACGTTCGTGAAGCACGACGGATGCAGTCGACTTATGTCATCACCCAAAAAGATCTGGAAGGCCGAGTGGGCTCCATCGCTGATTCCATCGGTCTAGCTTCGTATGGTATCGACGATTGGCCGTACGCTACCTACGCGGACCAAGGTAAGATCTCTATCAGCGGTGGTGAATTCAGTATTCTTAAGCCTAACCCCGATTTTGATGGGGTTTATGCACTGCCCTACCGTGCGATTGTTCCTAAAGTCGAAGAATGTACTAATCTGCTCGTGCCTGTTTGTTGTTCAGCCAGTCACATCGCGATGACCTCCATTCGAATGGAGCCAGTCTGGATTATTTTAGGTCAATCCGCCGGGCAAGCAGCGGCTCAGTCCTTACGCGAAAAAGTTCCTGTACAAAATATCAACGTGAGTAATCTACAGAAAACCCTCGTTGCCCAAGAACAGAAAATTTCCTGGAGCAGAAAATAAATTAAAGGCGAATACGGAGACGCGGAGAAACGGCTGTACCCGTAGGCGTTGGCTTTTTTATTTTCGCGGGAGGGCCATCGCCTGATTCGCCTAATGCTGCTAAAAATTCTTTGGGCAAAGGCGACTCGGCTTTAAAATGACATTTCTCGCCCTGCCAATTGAAAGAAAGTTCGGTGAATTGAGCGTGTAAAAATAATCGCTTCAGACCTCGAGCTGTACCCGCAGTTTTATTGAAATCGAAATCTCCGTAGGTGCGATCACCGAGAATGGGATGTCCGTGCTCGGCCGTCTGCACACGTAGTTGATGGGTGCGACCCGTGCGTGGTTCGAGCTGTAATAATGAAAGCGGTAAGTTATTTTGAGCCGCCCGCACCCATTGATAAACCGTGATGGCTTGGGAGCCACCGGATGATTTGGCAGATGAACGGACACCGCCGCCTGGACCGCTTGATTTCACAAGGGAATCTTGCCAAGTGCCGCGAGGACTACGGAGACCGCGACCCTTCACAATAGCAGCGTATTTTTTAGAAACTTTGGACTCAGCAAATAACTCCTTAACCACATCCGCTAATTTTTCGTCAAGACAGAGCAGTAAAACTCCGCTCGTCGGCGAATCGAGACGATTGAGAAGATAGACTTTTTTCACTCCGCCTTTACCATCACGAATGTGGAAAGCCTCTTCCGCCATCGAGTAATTACTGTCGATGAGTACGGTCTCTTTTTCTTTTTTATCACTCGAATTAGGATGCGCCAGAACGCCCGCTGGTTTTTCGACGGCAAAAAGTCCCTCGGGGTGAATTTCTAAAATTTTCACACCAGAAGCAAAAGGAATCCAATCCAGTGTCGTCATTGTTTTAGAGGTAGTGAAACGTGATAGTCACGGTCTGCTCATTCCCAAAAAGGGCAACCATATCTTCGCGCCAGTTATCGAAGGGAGCGGGAGCCATGACCGCATCCTTACAAGCCAGTGCCATGACTTGGGCGACATCGCTATGAAGAATTTCTGCATTAACCACGCTACCATCGCGACAAAGAATAAAACGGACAACGACACTCCCACGGGAAACGGATTCAAAGCGTGCACGATCAATCAAGGCCCACCAGCTGGATTGAATCGCCTCCATCATCCGTTGAGAATAGTCACCATAGTTACTAAACTTGGCATCCACAGCGATGGCACCCGCTCGATTCACGCCGACATTATTCTTAAGCAGAATACCCATAGTACCTGACGGAATAGTAGCACGCGGACGATCGGGAATCGATTCGTTTTGATTGGATTTTTTTGACTCAGCTAAATTCTTCTTCGGTAAATTTCCATTCAGTGCTACGGTGGGAGTTCCTGCGCTTTGCGAGGCATCAGACAAATCACTTTCTTCAATGGCGCGGGGTATGCCTTGAGAAACTTTAATCGCATCAGCACTCTCCCCTGTCGATCGAGGTAAAGAGGAAGTCGTTTTTGTTTTTTCGGGAATGGGTTGTGCGGCGCTTTGATTTTTTGCAGCCATGTAATCCGATTTATCCGGAATGGTGCGGTTGGCCTGAACATTCACTTCTGCCAGACGCATCGACGGGGGTAAGCGATTTTCAGGCACCACTACAGGTGCGACCTGCACTTCAACTGGATGAAGGGTGATTATTCGCTGAGTAAATACAGGAGGAACGACGAGCCACAGTGTGAGGTGCAGAATAACAGTAATCGCGAAGGCGAATACGGGCGGAACGACCTCGGTGTATCGTTGGTTCAACACGTCCATAACCTAATTATGAAAGCAGAGACCGCAAGAACGACTCACGAGCGCTTCCACTGATTTTCTAAACCCAATTCTTTAATCCGTTGCACAACAAACTCAATGGGCAGACCCATAATTGTAGAAATCGGCTCTTGGAATGATTCGATGATTAGTTCTTTGCCCTGCTGGATGCCATACGCACCCGCTTTATCGAGTGTATTTGTGACTGATTGATAGCGTGTGATGACCTCATCTCCAAAGGGCTTAAAACGAACCCAGGCAGTGATGTCGTGAGATTCATGAATCTCTAAGGGCGGATAAATAAAACAAACGCCCGTATGCACGGTGTGTTCACGTCCAGATAAGCTCCGTAGCATTGCACGTGATTCCTGTAAGTTGGCGGGCTTATTCAAAACACGATCGCCGAGTGCCACCGTGGTATCCGCTCCTAATATAAATGCTTGAGGATGAAGTTTCGAAACAGCCTCGGCTTTGATTCGCGCATTATGTAAAACCATATCGCGAGGATTACTGGTCGGGTCTTCGTATTCAGTGACTTTTGAGACTACGATTTTATGAGGAATGCCGGCCTCATTCAGTAATTCAGTTCGACGCGGTGAGCCCGAAGCTAGAATAAACTGAATGCATTCGTTCACTCGCTTAGTGATGACTCGGTTTCCAACTCACCACGCGATCGGATAAGTATTTCACGTAAACGTCTTGATCGTTCAAACAAGGAATCTGTTCAAAGGACTCACCACCTGCGTGCATGAAATCTTCTTTTCCTTCTTCGCTAATTTCTTCGATGGTTTCTAAGCAATCGGCGGTGAAAGCTGGGCACATGACGAGGAGTTTTTTGATGCCCTCATTTGGCATAGCTTCTAATCTTTCATCGGTGTAAGGCGGAACCCATTTTTCTGGTCCGAAACGAGACTGGAAAGCAACTTCGACTTGTTCAGGACGCAGTCCAGCAGCCAAGGTAAATAGACGCGTCGTTTCTACGCACTGATGTTTATAGCAGGTGGCGTGACAAGGGCTGGCGACGGCACAACAATTAGGAACCTTGGTGCAATGAGCTTTGGAGGGATCGCCTTTACGCAAGTGACGCTCTGGCACGCCGTGATAAGAAAAAAGTAATTTGTCGAAAGGCTTACTTAGCCAAGGTTTGGCGGATTCAACCAACGCTTGAATGTATGCAGGGTCATTAAAGTAAGGCTGGAGAACGTGATATTTTAAATCAGGAGCGAGGCGTTTCAGTTCTTCTTGAATTTTAACCACGACAGTTTCGTACGAAGACATCGCATAGTGCGGGTATTGAGGCATGACGAATAGATCGTCGATACCCATATCGATCACTTTTTGAACAGCTTCCGCGCAAGAGGGAGTTCCATAACGCATGCCCGTGATTACGGGAAGGCCGGTAGCTTTTTCTAATTTCGCGCGGAGCTTTTCAGTGGTTACTAACAAAGGTGCACCTTCGGGTGTCCAAACCGTTGCATAAGCAGCAGCTGATTTTTTGGGGCGGGTACGAAGAACGATTCCTTCGAGCAAAGCGAAGCGAAATGCGGCTGGATAATCGATGACGCGTTCATCGCCGAGAAATTCTCTTAAATAATTTCGGACATCGGGTACGGAGGTACTTTTCGGTGAGCCTAAATTGAGGAGTAAAATTCCTTTGCGAGACATAGGGTGAGAAAGTCAGGAG
>CAIOLH010000115.1 GCA_903859115.1 uncultured Opitutia bacterium
ATAATAATACAAAGAATGTGCCGCTCAGTGCCGACGGTACTATTACCGTCGGAGTTTGGATGACAGCGGCCATGCCTAAAAGCCAGCCAGAGATGACGTTAGACCAAACAGTGGGGAGATTAGAACACCTTGTTAATACTAACCAATGTCTGAGGTTCGATTTCATCAGGCAGGTCGTACTCCGTATTGGCTAAGCTCATTCAAGACCCAGCGATACTCCTCTACCACTTGTTCAGTCACATCCATTGATCTCAGTGACTGAGGCAAAACCTCCCAAGTGTAAGTTTCGATTTCAAGTTCTTTGTCTCGACCGGGATGACGCATAATAACACCCAGAACTCTTTTTAGAAAATCGGTGGTGTTAGAAAAATCTTTTTCAATCGGCATCGAATGAAGTGGCAGGTGAAAATGTACTCTCAACTCATTAAACTTCTTGAGAGCGTTAGTATCAGCGAGGGCATCAGGAATATCTTTGAAGTAGATTAGGTCTCCGTTGCTGGCCTTGCCGATACACTGGTGCAAATACGTGGGCTCTTGCATACTCGCTAATCGGCTCAATGCCTCATCGGTTGGCTGTAATCTCAAAGCAGAGCTTAAATGGTACTTTAAAATAGGCGCGCCATTTGAATTGAGTTTTTCTATCGATTGAGCAGCGGCTTCATACTGGAGCGCAAAATGGCAGGTATCATAACAAACGCCTAAAAAATTATCCACTAGACCTAGAGTAGTTTCCCGCCTTCTGAGTTGATCAAAAAAATCAATCGTCTGTTGAGTGTTTTCAAAGTACCCCAATGGCTCTGGTTCTAGGGCTAATTTAAGTGTCACGCCCGTGCGGTCACGCAGACGCAATAAATATTCAGCACAGGCTAAGATGTTTTTTTGTAATTCATCTATCTGTGAAATCGAACGATTGAATTTCTTAAATGTGCCGGGAAGTGTACTCACAGTGCCCTGCTGATTAGGCGGATTCAATGCAGCCAATATCTCGAAGAGTTTTTGGGTGTATTCTAAACGGCTAGGATCTGTCCAATCAGGTAGAAATACAGATTCCTTAACCGACTGACCATGAAACGCGCCGTAAGGAAATCCGTTTATTCCCGATACATGACAGTTTTCTTTTTCGAGCCATTCCCGAAAAATATTTAAATTCTTTTCTAAGGCTAATTCTCGAGCAGCTGAATTTCCTAATCTCAATCCTACCGCATAAGGTTTATGGAGAGAAACCTGTTGGCGGACTTTTAAAGTGTTAGTCTTGAGATTTGAAAAACTCTCTGACCAGCCTTCACCTCGGTGAACATTGGTACAATACGCCAAAGAGTGTCCCGAGGAAAGTTGCATCGGTTAAATTACCTCAGGCCGAATAAATTTCTTTGATTGAGAGAGGAACTGAACTGGATTTCCAAAAATTAAATTGTCGATGGCTTGTACAGAATGTCCCCGGCGCTTCATTTCTAACGCAGTCTTAGGCACTGACAACGGGTCGCTATGACCCCAGTCACAGGCGCTATTAAGCCAAACGCGCTGAGCAGATATCGTTTCAACCATATCAATTGCACGTTGAGGGCTGGCTTTGGATTCAGGATAAAGCGTAATCCCTGCCCAAAATCCCTGATTGATTACTTCCCTGAATGTGTGTTCCTCAACGTGATCAATAATCACACGGTGTGGTTCAATCTTCGGGTTATTTTTCAGTGCGTCTAAAATCAAACGTGTTCCCTTACGTTTATCTTCAAGGTGTGGAGTATGTACCAAAATCAACTGGTTGTGTTTTACAGCCAAGTCGATGTGCGCCTCTAAGATTTTCATCTCATTGCGTGTATTTTTATTTAAGCCAATTTCACCAATTCCTAAAACATTAGGGGCGTTTAAAAATTCTGGTATAAGTGCCATGACCTCACGGGCTAAGCCCATGTCTTCAGATTCTTTAGGGTTAATACAGAGCCAGGAATAATGAGGGATGCCATTTTTCTGCGCGCGGGCAGGCTCGTGTTGCGTGAGCTGACAAAAATAGTCGTAGAAGCCATCGGCCGATTTACGATCAAAGCCTGCCCAGAAAGCCGGCTCACAAATCGCCGCACAACCTGCCAAGGCCATCGCTTTATAGTCATCAGTAGTCCGACTGACCATATGACCATGGGGCTCGATATATCTCATCGGATTAGAGTTGAGGCCAAACTCCCGTAGCAGCTTTTGTGTCGGATTTATCTAAAGGTTCAGTCGTGGGGTCGCTCCATTGATTTAATATTTCCTCAACACGATTTTTATTACCTTCGTTTAAAACTTTTAAGGCCAGGCGCAGTCCGCAAATGCGGTGATCGTCGGAACCCGACGAGCGATCAACGCGGTCCAGAAACGCGGCGAGGTCTAATAATTTTGCACGCGCATCCATGAAGTGTAAGTCGGCTACTTCTTTGCGCGATGGAGAGCTCATTTAGGCGTTGGGCTTAATCACGACGGCTGTTCCGTAACAAATTACTTCCGTTGCACTCATCTTAACTTCCGACGCGTCATAAGCAACTCCGACCACTGCATTTGCGCCAAGGGCCTGAGCGTGAGCGACCATGTGTTGATAGGCGGTTTGACGTGCCTGCTCACACATCTCGGTCCACGCGCCAATATTTCCGCCGATAATATTTTTAAACCCTCCAAGAATTCCCTGAGATATGGTGGGCGAACGAACAATGATACCTCGCACAATGCCTTTGTATTCAATCACGCTGTAACCTTCGACGACAAAAGTGGTAGTTACAATAATTGCAGGAGGTAGAGAGGGAGGCGGCATAATAATTAAATTAGAAGAAAAGTTGAACGTAATGAGGGAAGGTCACATTTCTGTATTCACCGTTAATCAGCGATGGCCAAATAAAGAGTTTTCCGCCTTGAGATCGAATACCGGCGTGAAAATGGACGTGCTCGCAATACTGCCGACGACTAACCTTAAATGAACCGTCATTACTTGGCATAGACTTAATGGTGTAGCCCAAATACGGATTCGGATTTTTTAGAATGTAGCTCATTCGATAAACCCCTAGTCCGCCAAAAGCAGAATCTACCTCGATAGGTTTCTCGGTCGGAGAAAATGAAGGAATTCTTTTTTTGAAAGTTTGGTTAAAAGCCTCCTCGTTACTCACTTCTGGATGGGTATTTTTGTAATCAATGACCTCCTCCCAGGCATCACCGGGGCAAAGAGTCTTATGTCTTAAGGCCCAAATGTCGTAGTATGTTCCTAGCTGATTAGCAAACACCCCAGCGTGTTGTGAGTCTGACTGAACAAACTGGATAGCTTTAGACAGTTCACCGAGATCAATCGGCCAAGCAGCGACGTCATCCATATCAACCGAAATCACCAAATCAAAATCCTTAAGATTTTTATACGTACGCAAACACTCCACGCATGTGTTACGTAAAATTTCTAATTTAACCGTACGCACCCCCAAGCTGTTTAATCCATCAAAGTTGAGTAAAGTAAAGTTTGGCCGGCCGTTTCCCCATCCATGGAGAATCGCTTTCGTGTTATCGGTAGAATCGTTTTCAAGAAATAGAAAAGCCGACTCCGAAGCCAGAGTAGCCATATTCTCGATATTTCTTAAAACCGCAGGCAGGTGCTGAGCACAGTTTTGTGCTAAACCGATAAATGCGATTTTGGGCTTGGTTTGCATTGATTTACTAGGCCGTTTTAAGCCCCTTAAATACAATGGTCAAGCCACGCCCAAAATTATGCCGATTACTTGGAATCTTTTTGAAATTCTTCCGCCGTCCAAGGTGTTTTACGATCCGCGTATTTTGCTTTAATCGCTTTAACATCATCTTCGGTGACCACCGAACCGGTGTTTCCAAATGAATTTCTTACATAGGTCACCACGTCGGCAATGTCACCGTCGCTTAATCCAGCAACAGCCGGCATCATACTATTATAAGTAGTTCCTTTAACCGTTACAGGACCTGTCATCCCGTGTAAAATATTTCGCACCGGAATAGAGGGGCTCATGGCAACCCACTCCGAACCAGCGAGTGGAGGAAAAACCGGAGCGATGCCTAGGCCTGTCGGCTGGTGGCAGGCAATACAGGTGCGACTATAAACCGCTTGTCCGCGCTTCATCACTTCTGCTGATGGAGGATTCTTGTCCTCAGCATTAGCAATTACCGAAAGGGCTAATAGGAAAGTAAGGCTCAAGATTTTGTGACTCATGATATAACCCAAAGAGTAAATAGGCGTTTTCACAAATCATTCCCTCGCACTTATTCTAGAAATACTGCGTTTTAATTAAGCCTCTAAGCGTGGCTTATAGTCCAATAGTACTTAAAATACTTGCGGACATGCTGATTTAGTTGAAAAATCCATTAAATAATAGGTTTTAAAGAGTCACACCTTGTATGAAAACGACATTTAGCCCAGATCTCATACTTAAGAAAACAGATCTTAAAGGTTTGGTACGTATTTTTGATTATCTTCCTGGAGTCATGTTTTTTGCCAAAGATTTAGAGGGTCGATTCATCATGGCCAACCAAGCTTTTGCTGCGCGATTTGGTTTTAAAAATACGCATGAAATTCTGGGCAAGAATGACGCACAGATTGGCTCATCGCCCGAAATTATTTCACACTATATCAAGAAAGACCGCGAAGTCATTGAGTCCGGAAAGCCGCAGCCTGGAATTATCGAACTATTCCCCAATGAAAATGGAGAGCACGTTTGGTACGAAACCACTAAAATTCCATTATGGGATACGGAGGGTAAAGTCTGCGGCGTTTGCGGAATTATTAAAAGCTACGAGGGCACCAAGGCCTCGATTGAGCCCTATTTGCAGGTCGAGCGTGCCGCTGAGTGCATTAAGCAAAATCTAAGCACCCGACTGGATATCGATAAAATTTCTAAGCTCTCGGGACTTTCGGTGAGACAATTTGAAAGAAAGTTTCGCAAGGCCTACCAGGTAAGCCCACGTGCCTATTTGGTTCGCATGAGAGTAGCGAGCGCATCGGATTTACTGAAACAGACCGACTTAAGACCCTCGGAAATTGCAGAAAAAACAGGATTTTACGACGCGAGCGACTTTTCTAGAAAATTTAAGGCCGCCATGAAACTCAGTCCAACGGAATATCGGCGACACCATATGAGTGAAAATAAAGGGTGATCCATCGGGGTGCCGGCTAACCCGCTCGACAGAGAAAATAATTTCCTTATTAGTAAACGCGTACCCCCTACCCTAATTATGAACACATCATCCACTAACTATAATCCTACCCGATTACTCTGGGCCGGATTTTTTGCTATTATGGCCGCTGGCGCAGGTTTCGCTATTCGTGGCGGAATTTTTGGAGCCTGGGCCGCTGAATACGGTTTCACTGCGACTCAGTTGGGCGCCATTGGTGGCGCGGGCTTTTCTGGATTCTGCTTCGGCATCATTATCGGCGGTCTTCTCGTAGATCGCTTAGGTTATGGTAAATTAGTAGCCCTCGCCTTTATCGGTCACCTTGTTTCTGCCGTTGTAACCTTCGGAGCGACTGACGCATCCAACGCTTACAGTTATCTCTACTGGGGAATGTTTATTTTCGCCTATGCCAACGGCACACTCGAAGCTGTGGCTAATCCTTTAATTGCCACTCTCTTCCCCGAAAAGCGCGCGCACTATTTAAATATTCTGCACGCTTCGTGGCCACTCGGCATGGTTGTCGGTGCATTGGCCACTTACGTCCTCGGTTCACTTCTTCATATCGGTTGGAAGGGACAACTCGCTTTCTACCTCGTTCCAACCGTTGGCTACGCATTACTTTTCTGGAACCAAAACTTCCCTAAATCAGAAGCCGCAGAAAAAGGTGCTGACTTAGGTGAAATGACACGAGATGTCGGAATCCTTGGTGGTGCTGTAATCTGTTATTTATTAACTTTATTTTTCCGCAATGCAATCGGTCTAGATTCGCCAACCTCTATAACCGTCGGTGCATTACTTCTTGTGGCCGTAGCGATGATCAGTCGTCACAACAAAAAACCTGTCATGGAAAATATTGCGGTGCTAGCTGTGTGTACACTGATTGCACTCCAAGCACAAATTACCTTTGGGCTTTCTAATACTGCAGGCCTCGCCATCACTGTAGCACTTGTTTTAGGCCTAGGCATAACCATGAACTGGGCACTCGGGTCCATCCTGCTCTTCGTGCTCTTTATCACTCACGCACTCGTGGGTGCGGTTGAATTAGGAACCGACGGATGGATTGAATCGATCACCGGAAATCTTTTCACCGCCGAACAAGGTAAAATTTTATTCATCTGGACCTCGGCGATTATGTTCGGCCTCAGATTCTGTGTTGATTTCATTGAGAAACGTTTAGGCCTCTCGCCGATTGGTCTGTTATTCCTTGCTGCTACTACCGCATTTATCGGACTTCGTCTCGCAAGCGGAATGGAAAGCTTCGCCGTCGCCTTGATTGCACTAGGCATCTACGCCTTCGGTAAAACATTCTTCTGGCCAACCATGTTGGCGGTCGTCGGTGATCGCTTCCCTCGCTCTGGCGCAGTGGCAATGTCCATCATGGGCGGCATTGGAATGCTCTCCGCCGGACTCATCGGTGGTCCGGGCCTAGGCTACGCTAAAGACCGCTTCACCGCCGAAGCACTCAGCAAAGATGCACCCGCGGTTTATGAATCTGCTAAGGCGTCCTCGGTTTCTAATTATCTCTTCTTAAAACCCGTCACCGCCGTTGATGGAGTTAAATTAGAAGCAGCCAAACAGGCCGGTGAAAAAGGCACACCCGACCAAAAAGCTATCGTCAAAGCGAATCAGCACGGCGATCGCGCTACACTCAAAGCGGATTCTTACATCCCGCTTAGCATGGCGATTATCTACCTGCTTCTATTCTTCTACTTCAAGCAACTTGGTGGGTATCGTGCACTCAAAATTGAAGAGCAGAACTAAAGGATAATTACTTATTACTACAAAAAAGGGCAGCCGAATGGCTGCCCTTTTTATTGAACACTAACTTGGAATTATTGACGGGGGGTTAAGGTTACCGAACGGAGTCGCATTAACTCTTTGCCGGTGATGGTCTCGGTCAGAACTTGAACATTCAGTTCACCAGGTTCAACCGTGACAGTGCCGAGATTTACTTCTACAGCATCACCCATTTTAGTGACCTCTCCTTTGAGTTTCTGGTTTCCAATTTCTACAACATAGGTGCCGCCGAAGGTATCTGTACTTTTCTTAATCACAGCTCCGGCATCAGTCTCAACCTTTTTGTCAGCAACAGGCGCGTCATAGCTGACAACGACATCAAACGTTGTTTTCTGGTTTAAGCGAGATGACCACTTAACGCCGCACTCTTTCTTGGTCCAGCCAGTCACATTCATTGAGATGATTTGGCCGCGGTTAAGTCTCCAACCCGCTTTATCGGTCTGACCTAATAATTCCGCAAAGAAAACAGTGAGTTTATTCGGAACATTGTTTTGTAAGAGGAACGCTGAATCTCCCACAGGAGCAGCTTTGCACTTCACTAAAATAACAGTGTCGGATTTATCAGGCATTTCTTTCGGAATATCTATTTCTAAATCTAAGCCGTTACGTTTAACGGATAATTGTTTGTCGCGATTCGATAATAATACAACGCTCTCAACATCGGCCTTTAATCCACCGACGACTAATTTACCGTCTGCAGGCCAATCAAATACGTGAAGATAAAGGTTATTTCCTTTTAGGGTAGTATCTCCCCAGGCCTGTCTCATGAGAGGTGTGCGAACAGTTCCGCGAATCGATTCGCCATTCACATCCCACCATTTTCCGATTTCACTAAGAATTGCTAAATCCTCCGGAGCCATTTTTCCATTTCCCATTGGACCTATATTCAAGAGGAGATTTCCTCCCTTGGCAGCGGCCTTAGCTAAAATATGAATAAAGTGGGCCGGGGATTTATGGGTCTTATCCAACTTGTGATAACCATAAGAATTATTGGTCGTAGGAATTGCTTCCCAGTCTTTTTCTTCGGGCTTCGACATTGGACCAAACTCAACCGGACAATCAGGAGTCGAGAGGTAATCACCATAGATAGCTCCAGCCACACGTCCGTTAATAATCAGATTAGGATCCTGCTTGCGTAGGTAGGCTAAAATTTCTTCGTTCAGTTCTTTAGGATTATGGTGTGGAGTATCGCCCCAGAAAAGTGCGGGGTGATAATTTTCGATGAGCTCTTTGATTTGAGGGAAAACTTTTTTCTCCACTACCGCCTTGCGACGCTCAGGGCCATTAGGCTCAGGATAACGAGGGTCGCCAGAAATCGACCAGTCTTGAGCATGCGAATAATAGAATCCTAATTTTACGCCGTATTTATCACACGCTGCTTTTAATTCCTTCATCGGATCTCGGCCAAACTTACTCGTCTTTACAACGTTGTAGTCATCAACCTTAGAATCGAACATGGCGACACCGTCATGGTGCATTGAGGTAATCACGATATACTGCATGCCGGTGGCTTTAACTGTCTTCACCCATTCATCGGCATTAAATTCTACAGGATTAAAAGGCTTCACAACGCTTTCTAAATACTCCTCGCGATTAATTTTCATAATGCGCTGTAAGTGTTCAGCGTAGCCTTCTACTTTCTGACCCTTCCACTCACCGCCAAAGCCGGAATAGACGCCCCAGTGAATGAACATACCAAACTTTGCTTCTCTCCACCACGCCAAGCGGGCATCCTTATTTGGATCCTCCGCCGATGGAGTAATTTTAGCGGGTGCCGGTGGGGTGGTTTGCGCGCGGATATTCCAACTAGGGAAGATGTATAATACAGCAGTGATGATAAGCATGGGTAATCGCATAGATTTTTAGATTCGGAACTCGGGTATAAGTTCCAATATTGAGGTTAAATTTCCTGCTCATTACACCAAAGACAATATTTCATTTACCATCATATATGAGGTTTAGGGGACAAGGTTACATGGGGACACGCTGGCACGGGGAGATACAAATACATTCACTACCCCTTGTCACCTTGCCCACGTGCCCACTTATCCCCTCGCGTGTAAAGCACGCGATCCTTGTCACCATCCCC
>CAIOLH010000116.1 GCA_903859115.1 uncultured Opitutia bacterium
GAACTTTCGAAATTAGAAATCGCCTACGCCCACGTCACTCGCGTCACTGCACAGGATGTTGCGCACGGCGCCAAGGATGGAGTCGGACCCAAAGAGCTACGTCACTGCTTCAAAGGCGTCATGATTACCGCGGGTGGATTTGACCGAGCACAAGGCGAACAGGCCATTAAAGACGGCTGGGCGGATGCAATCGCTTATGGCGTACCCTTCCTCTCTAACCCTGATCTTCCCCATCGTCTGGAAAAGAATTTAGCACTGAACACGCCCGATGAATCGACCTTTTATGCAGCCGGGCCCAAAGGATACACCGACTACCCTTTCGCTCAATAAGCCTAAGTTCAGTCAGAAAGTTTAGCTCCTGTTGTCACCGAGATGTCGCAGTCTCGGCTGGCTTCTTTTACACTCATTTATAATTCACTCTTTCCACTGAGACATTCTCTCATTAAGACTGCTTATCGCTCTTTAGTTTAGCCCATGTCCGTTCCGCCCCCCATCCCTTCAACTTTCGCTCGTGCCAATGCGCCTACCTATGTGATTGGGCATAAAAATCCTGACGCCGACTCTATCTGCTCTGCGATTGCTTACGCATCATTCAAAGAAGCTTCTGGGCAAAAAGGCTATGTCGCGGCTCGTTGTGGAAATTCTAATGCCCGGATCGACGCCATCCTTCAACGCTTCGGCGTAAATCTTCCGGTCTTCGTCGGTGACGTTAACCCACGCGTCGAAGACATCATGCAAACGAACCCGTATGTGGTTTCGATTAACGACACTTGTGCACGAGCTCTAGAAATACTCGATGAACACGACTTGCGGGCTCTACCCGTGATCGGACGTGACGGCCAACTCGAGGGCTATGTTTCTATCTTTGCATTAGGTGATTATTTTATTCCTAAACCGAAAATCGCTACTTCGATGCGCAAAGTGACAAGCTCCATCGACGCCATCGTACAATCGATTAAAGGAAAAGCGGTCGCCATTTTTGATTCCACCCAAATCAACGAACTTTACGTACGCGTTGCGGCGATGGAGTTAGAATCCTTTGGCAAATCAGCGACTAAGGAAGGCATTCCTAATAATAAAAGTATTATTGTGGTTGGAGATCGTAACGACGTTCATCAGCGCGCCATTGAGATGGGTGTTCGTCTCATCATCGTCACTGGCGGACACCAAATGTCCAAAGAATGCCTGGCCTTCGCTGAAGATAAAAAAGTTTCTGTCGTTTATGCTGACACCGATAGTGCAACTACCGCTTGGGCGGTGCGTGCTGCTACCCTCATCGGTAATTTAATTCAACGCGACGCTCCCCTTTTCCAAGCTCAAGAAAAACTCTCCGTTGCCCGCCGCCGCATTGTGCAATCCAACGCCCTCATCTGCCACGTAGTAAATGAAGATGGAAAACTCATCGGTGTTTTTAGTAAGTCCGATATTTTAAAGCCTGTGCATCACCGCTTGGTTTTAGTGGATCACAATGAATTATCGCAGGCGGTCGACGGTGCCAACGAAGTCGAAATCGCTGAAGTGATCGACCACCACCGCTTAGGCAATCCTCACACCAACCAGCCGATTCTTTTTGTTAATCGTCCCCTCGGGTCAACCTGTTCGATTATCGCGGATATGTTCAAAACCGCTAATTTAAAGCCTTCGCCACAAATTGCTGGGTTGATGATGTGTGGTATTATTTCTGATACACTGTTACTGCAAAGTCCCACTACTACCCCGCTTGATTCGGAATTACTCAATTGGCTTTCACGTTTAGCTGATACCGACGCGCGGGCACTGGCCGATATGATTTTCAATACTGGATCCGTACTCGCTAATATGTCTGCTGACGCCGCGGTCCGAGCCGATTGCAAACTTTACACCGAAAATAATTACCGCTTCTCCGTCGCTCAAGTCGAAGAGTTGGGCTTTAATAATTTCTGGAAAGCACAAGAAGGCTTACTCGAGGGCTTAGAAAAATATCGTCGCGAAAACGGCCTGCATTTCTCAGCTCTGTTAGTGACCGACATTGATACCCAAAGTTCACTCCTGCTGATCCGCGGAGATTCGGAAGTGATTCACAGTATCACATACGCTCAAAAACAACCGCCGTATATTTTTGATATGCCTGGAATTGTCAGCCGTAAGAAACAATTACTTCCCTACCTGACGAGCCTGCTAGGACAATCGGCTAACAATTCATGAACGCCGAAGAGGCCATGCTCGCCTTTCTGGCACGTCCTGACTACGTGCCGATGCGACTCGAAGATATTATTCAGCAAATCGGCGGGGATAAATCCGACTTACGTAAAATGCGTAAGATTGTTCCCAACTTAATTAAATCGGGCGCCATCATCGTAAA
>CAIOLH010000117.1 GCA_903859115.1 uncultured Opitutia bacterium
CGACGGGTAGGCCTACACCGATTGCCGAGGCAACGGGTTCAGGAATAGTGATCACATCGTCAGCACCGGCGCGATAAGCGGAATCCATCACAGCGCGACGTTCAACCGCGGTGATACCATAAGGAACTGCTACAACGACGGTGAGATTTGAGAAAATAGATTTACGGGCTACTTTGCCGATGAAGTAGCGAAGCATGTGTTCGCTGATTTCGAAGTCGGCGATGACACCGTCTTTCATCGGACGCAGTGCTTGGATATCACCAGGAGTACGACCAAGCATCATCTTCGCTTCGTTACCTACAGCGATTGGCTTGCGAGTGCTGGTACGAATGGCGACGACGGAAGGTTCGCGAAGGACAACGCCTCGGTCTTTGAGAAAGACCAAAGTATTGGCGGTACCTAGGTCGATACCAATGGCTTGGGTAAATAGCCCTGGGAAACGCTTAAACATTAGTCGTAGTGGTTGAAGTGGTTAAACATCTTATAGTTAGGGTAGTCAAACCCCTTTTGGTCATTAAGCGGGCGAACTTAAATGATAATAAAGATAATAAAATTAGGGCTAGAAGTATCCTAAGCTCTTTGCGCCGAGTAATAGCAGGCCAGCGATGATTCGGTACCAGGCGAAGGGCTTAAGTCCGCGGCGCATAATAAATCCGATCATCCATTTTACAGAAATGAATGCAGCTACCGCCGCGACTAGGAGTCCGAGGCTCGCATTTCCAATCGGGTAGACTTTGAGCAGGGCGGGTCCGAGCGAGTACATTTTGTAAACTGAGGCGGCAGATAAAATCACAAAGCCCACGAGGAATGAAAATTCTGTGGCGACGGCGGAAGACAATCCGGCCCAGCGTCCTCCAAGAATTGTAGCCAATGAACGGCTAGTTCCAGGAATGAGCGCAATGCATTGGCAAAGTCCAATCCACACTGCCTGTTGGGGTGTCACATTTAATTCACCCGTATTGTCGGAAGGGATTTTTGGTAACTTTTCTTCCGCTAAAAATATTACAAATCCACCAATGATTAATGCGAGAGCAACGATGGTTACATCAAAAGGTATGTAGTCCTTGATAAGTAATCCTACTATCGCCGCGGGTAAAAAGGCGATGAGTACGGCGAGAGCCAAGAAAATGGAACTGCGACGGCCTTTAAAAATTCCAATGACCACCGAACTCATTCGTTGATAAAAAATAAAGAGCACGGCGAGAATCGCCCCGAGCTGAATGATCACAATGTAGTCATCGGCAATTTTTTCGAGCGAGAGTCGGCGACCTTTTCGATCCACTACGCTGGCTTCCACCTGAGTTGAACTCTTGTCGACACCCATAACCGCATCACTAATAATCATGTGGCCGGTTGAAGAGACGGGCAGGTATTCGGTGACGCCTTCGACGAGTCCGGTCACTATGGCACGTTGGGTGGTGAATTGATTTCGAACTTCTTCCGCTGTTTTATCTGGGTTGCTTTGCTCGGCTCCAAATAAAGCAAAAGGGCAAATCAGTAATAAAATTAACAGGGTACGAGGCATAGATTTATCTGATATAAGTAGAAACGAAGCGCAAGACTGCGATTTCGCCTTGTCGCTTGCCCTTCGTGTAACTTGGCTCTTTATATTATTTTAATCATGTCCGCTTCGAGTCTCATTCCAACCAACGAACCACGCTTCCAGGTACCTGATGTCCGCGGACGTTTTGGTCAGTTTGGCGGAATGTACGTTCCGGAGACTTTGATGACTCCGCTGCTCGAGTTATCCAAAGCGTACGCCGAAGCTCGTCGTGATCCAGCGTTTCAAAATGACTTCACGAACATGTTGCGTGATTTTGCTGGTCGTCCCACCGGACTATACTTTGCGGAGTCACTCACCAAACATTTTGGTGGTGCTCGAATTTATTTAAAACGCGAAGACATGCTGCACACGGGTGCACATAAAA
>CAIOLH010000118.1 GCA_903859115.1 uncultured Opitutia bacterium
CAGAGGGGGGTGAAATAAAAGAGTAAAACCTCGTTGGATTGCCAGCATAGCTCAGTTGGTAGAGCAGCCGCCTTGTAAGCGGCAGGTCGTCGGTTCGAGTCCGTCTGCTGGCTCCACTTTTAAAAAATCATTCAGACCAGGTTTGGCCCCGGCGCAAAGCGTCGGCCATCTGGATGACTTTTCTTAACCGGGAAAAATCATGGGCGCGAATCATGTGGCAACCCTGGGCAATACCCCAGGTCGCCGTCACTTCATTTCCTTCTTCGCGACTCGAGGGATTTTTTTCGTTCAGCACTAAACCCAGAGTCGACTTGCGACTGGTTCCAAGCATGACAGGAAATCCGAGTGCGGTAATTTTTTCTAAGTTCCGCACAAGCATTAAATTTTGTTGAGGAGTTTTCCCAAAACCAAATCCTGGATCTAACCAAAGTTGTTCGGGGGCGATTCCTGCATCCAAACATAAGTGAAGAGACAATTTTAAATCACTCAATAATTCGGGCCAAAAGTCCTTATAATTCGCGTCTTTTCTGCGATGCATTAAAATAAGCGGACATTTTAATTGTGCTGCAACTTTAGCCATCGCGGAAGAATTTTTGCTGAATTCCCAGCGAGCTCCTTCGACGTCGTTAATAATATCGGCACCACTCTCGATGGCTATTTTAGCAACAGAAGCTTTATAGGTATCAACGGAAAGTGGTACCTGCGGAAATTTTTTGCGGAGCGCAATGATGATAGGTTTTAATCGCGCGAGTTCGGTCTCTTCGGAAATGGTAGTAGCTCCGGGTCGGGTTGATTCGGCACCGAGATCCAAAATATCAACCCCTTGATCGATGAGACTTTGAGCTTTGGAAATAGCCGAGGAGATATCCGTAACCTCGCCGCCGTCTGAAAATGAATCGGGGGTGATATTGATAATCCCCATCATCAGGGTGCGTTGCCGCCAGTCGGGTAGGGGGGTGCCATGAGGACTCTTCCAAGACATAGATGATGGGGTAAACTCCTAAACCCAGGGTGCAACCCACAATAAATCGCAGGTTAGTAGCCGATAAGTCCTTCTCTATTAGCGTAGATGATTCGATTTAAATATTCTTAAGTATCTTATAAACAATAACTTAAGTATTATTTATAGGCAGGATTTTAGCCCTGCCGGCGATGTATAAAATCCTACAGGTGGGCGGTGCTTGCAAATTAGCCATTTATTATGAACTTTTGCACAGTCCGAAATACGTATTCCAATGTTTTCACGCATTTTTAACAAGGTCCACCTTTTCACCATTTCCATTTTTGGAATTCTGGTGAGCGCCTGTTCGCGCGACGACTTAAATGTTCGTCAGTCGACCCTCGATCCCAAAGGCCCCGTGGCGAAGATGCAGTTCGATGTGTTCATGGACACTGTTTGGTTGGTGCTCATCCTTTTTGCAATCGTCGGCGGATTGTTAGTTTATGCCGTAATCAAATTCCGTGCGCGTGCTGGTCAAGATACGCGTCCGCAAGTCGAAGAAGGTCACGGCAATCCTTTAATCGAAATCGGTTTAATTACCGCCTCGATTGGTGCTCTGGTTTTCATCGCGATTCCAACCCTCAGCGCTATCTGGTACACCGACGATGTTCCTGCGGAAGCAATTCCTACTTCAAAACTTTCTGCTTGGTATCAACACCTCGATGAAAACGGAAAAGAAAATTATCCTAAAGAACTTGCCGGAGATGTTTTAGAAATCGATGTCATTGGTAAACAGTGGTGGTTCCGTTTCGAATATCCACAATTGGGATTAACTTCAGACGCCAAGCATTCGGTTCCTAACGAAATCGTTATCCCGCGCGGCAAAGCGGTCCGTTTGAATTTACGTTCTGAAGATGTGATTCACTCTTTCTGGTTACCTAAGATTGCCGGAAAGGTAGACTTAATGCCTGGACGTAAAAACAAGATGTGGATTCAGGCCGATCAAGTGGGTCACTACTATGGTCAGTGCGCTGAATTCTGCGGCGATTCTCACGCCTACATGCTTTTCCGTTGTAACGTGGTTGAGCCCGAAGAATTTGCTAAATGGGTAAAGGCACAAAAGAAAGAAGCCGCTCCAGTTGAACCCAATTCCAAAGCGGAAAAAGGAAAAGCATTATTCGCTGCGAAGACTTGTGCGATGTGTCACAATATTTCCGGTCACTACGGTGCAGGAAATTTTGGACCTGATTTAACTCACGTGGCCTCACGTCGTTCACTCGCGGGTGCCTGGATGGATAATCGCGATCGCAAAGCTCAGCTAGCTTTAGAAACCCAAACGAAGAACACTGAATCAACGACACCTGTTGATCCTGCTGCGCTCAAGGCTAACTTAATTAAATGGATTGGTTCCTCGGGTACTTCTCACGGAATCGATGGCAAGCCCTCCAAGGATGTAAAACCTGGTAACCGCATGCACTACTACAAAATGTTCAACGTGGTTAGCCTCAACGAAAGCCATCAACAATTTACCGCTGAAGAATTAGATTGTTTAGCGGAATACCTCTTAACTCTAAAATAATTTAAATCCAATGTCACACGACTCCCATCACGCTCCTGTAGCCTCGAAATTGGAACTCGCTCCCGAACGTAGCGACCTTGGCTTAATCCGCCCTGATCGTTCAACCGGTTGGGCCGATTGGCTCACCACGGTCGACCACAAGAAAATTGGTATCATGTATGGTGCCTTCGCGATGTTGTTCTTCTTGGTCGGTGGCGTTGAAGCCTTAGCTATTCGTACGCAGTTAGCTCGTCCCGATAATGATTTCGTGACGGCTCGTATGTATAACCAGCTCTTCACGATGCATGGTACTACCATGATTTTCTTAGGTGTGATGCCTCTCTCGGCTGCATTCTTTAATTTCCTCGTACCATTACAAATCGGTGCGCGTGACGTGGCTTTCCCTCGGCTCAACGCTTTCTCGCTTTGGACATTCGTAGCGGGTGCTCTTGTTTTAAACAGCAGCTGGTTGTTTGAGTTCGGTCACCTCTCGGGTTGGTTTAATAATTTCGCTTGGTATAAGAGTTTGGTTTATACCGACTTCGCTCCAGCGAATGGTTGGTTCAGTTATGCTCCACTCTCGGGCACCATCGGACAGGCCGATGCCGCACTTCACTCACCGCGCTTCACTGGAGTGGGTACCGATTTCTGGATTATCGGAATTCAAATTCTCGGTGTCGCCTCCTTGGCCGCTTCGTTTAACTTTATTTGTACCATCATCAACATGCGCGCCAAAGGCATGACCATGATGCGTCTTCCAGTATTCACCTGGATGACTTTAGTGACTTCGATTTTAATTATCTTAGCTTTCCCTGCGATCACCGTCGCGCTGATTGAGTTGATGTTCGATCGTCAGTTCGGTGCTAACTTCTTTAATCCATCTGCCGGTGGTCAGCCAATTCTCTGGCAACACCTTTTCTGGATCTTCGGTCACCCAGAAGTTTATATTTTAGTATTACCTGCAATGGGAATTATTTCAGAAGTTCTCCCAACCTTTTCAGGCAAAGCTCTTTTCGGTTATCCGATTATCGTTTTCTCTGGTGCTGTCATTGGCTTCCTCGGGTTCGCTGTTTGGAGTCACCACATGTTCACGACCGGACTCGGTGCAGTACCTACGGCTGCCTTCGCTTTATTAACGATGGCGATTGCCGTTCCGACTGGCGTTAAAATCTTTAACTGGTTGGGTACACTGTGGGGCGGTCGCATCCGCTTCACTCCTCCCATGGTGCTCGCTTTAGGATTTATCTGGATGTTCATGTGTGGCGGATTTTCTGGCGTGATGCACTCAGCTGCTCCTGCCGATGCGCAACAACAAGACAGCTATTTCGTCATCGCGCACTTCCACTACGTTTTACTCGGTGGTGTTCTTCTCGGATTAATGTCCGGACTCTATTTCTGGTTCCCAAAGATTTTCGGACGCATGCCTAACGCGAGCGTTGCGTACATCGCTTCGGGTCTCGTGATTCTCGGATTTAATTTAGCGTTCGGCCCGATGCACTATCTCGGCCTCGCGGGTCAACCTCGTCGTACTCACACCTACCATGCTGGTAACGGTTGGGAGACTTGGAACTTAGTCGCTACCATCGGTGCCTTTATCTTGGGCATCGGAGTTTTCTTAGCCTTCGCTAACTTAGTATGGACCGTCTTTAAGGGTGAAAAATGTTCCAACGATCCTTGGGATGGTCGCACACTCGAGTGGTCGTTACCTTCACCGGTACCTGAATATAATTTTGCACGTAGTCCGATTATCGCCACCCGCGATGCTCACTATGAAGATAAGCACGGTGGTAAGAAAATTGGATTTGAAAACGATGGCGGCGAAGAGGGTGTACACATGCCTTCACAATCATGGATGCCTCTCGTTGCAGGTTTTGGTTTCCTGATGATTGGACTAGGTATGCCACTCATATCGATGGGGGTTCCTCATGCCGGCTGGGTTGTTATCTCTGGTCTCGGTGTGATGTTCTTAGGCATCTGGCTCTGGGCTCTCGAGGGTCCTGGTGGCTACATGCTCAAGACTCCTACCAAGAGCTCGCCGACTCCTGCGCCAGCCAACACTTCATCCTATTAATTTAAATCATCATGTCTCAAGTTGCTGAATCTTCTCACGCCCCCACTTCAACGGGGATCGACCACAAGAAGCTCATCATGTGGCTCTTCTTGGCTTCGGATTGTATGTTCTTCGGAACACTCATTTCGACCCACCTGCTTTATCGTAAA
>CAIOLH010000119.1 GCA_903859115.1 uncultured Opitutia bacterium
CAACACAGCCAAGTCTCAGGCCAAAAACTTGATTGGTTCGACGAAGCAGCTAAGGCACGTTTTATTCCTCACGTCATTGAGCCTTCCGTTGGCGTAGATCGTGTTTTCTTAGCACTTCTTACAACCGCTTATCATGAAGACGAAGTAGAAGGCGAAAAGCGCGTCGTGCTTAAATTGCCCATCCGCGTCGCACCCTTTAAGGCCGCTGTATTCCCTCTGGTTAAGAATAAGCCCGAAATCGTTGAGCGCGCTGAAGCTTTATACCGCCGACTCAAGAAACGCTTTAATGTGTTCTATGACGCATCCGGTGCCATCGGCCGTCGCTATCGTCGCCAAGACGAAATCGGCACACCTTACGGTATCACGATTGACTTCGAGACGATTGAAAAAGGTGCCGGCGTGACCGTTCGTAATCGCGACACCTTAGAGCAGGTGCGCATGACCGAAGACGAAGTGGTTCGCTTCCTCGACGAAAAGATTAACGGATAACTACGGCGCTACCGCTGAGTTCTTCGGCGAATCTTGCGAGATGTCGCTTTCCACAAAGGGAAGCGGCAATCGTGAGGTTGCGTAGTCCTTGAGGCAGGTGAGCTAAGAAATCGGCTCGGCCTTTTTTCTTACCTAAATAGGCATACGCTCCGCACGCTTGTAAGAGTCTTTGCGTCGCACCGATGTGAAGTAAGTGGCTGAATTCATCGAGCGAACCTTTCCAGCCAGAAATCTCTTTGGTGTGATCTTCAATTTCAATGCGCCATAAATCCATGTCACGACGTTTGAGATACGGATCAAACATGAGTGACGCGTAATCATAGAACATCGATCCCAGGCGTGCGCCTTGGAAATCAATTAACCAAGCTTGGTCATTCTTAACTAAAATATTTTGAGACTGGAAGTCGCGGTGTAGAACCACCTGAGGTTGGGCTGATAACTCTTTGGCCAGTGAAGCCATGTCATTAAGCACATCACGCGAAGGTTTCTTACCCACGCAGACATTGTCTAAGAAGTACTGACGTTCCCAACTGTAGAGTTTGTCATTAAAGGGCTCGTTTAAAGTGATTTGGGCCTGATTCATGGCCTCTGTGCCGACACGGTGCAGGTGGGTTACTTGTTCAAGCGCCGAGGCGAACTGAGCCCAAGGGAAACTTTCGCTTTGGCAAAGCGACCAAAGGTCAACCGTTCCTAAGTCTTCTAAAACTAAAAGACCTAAGTCTTTATCTTCTGAAATAACAGCAGGTACATTAAGACCGTTTAGATGAAGGACTTTTGCGATATCTCCGTAAATTAAATTTTCAGGACGACTGTCATCGTAATTACACAACACCGATGGATGTCCTTGTGCGTCTTGGGTGTGATAAAACTGTCTGCCAGATCCGCCTTTAATTGCGGCACCTTCCGCAGCTAAAATAAGTCCGAGACGTTTGGCGGCCTCTTCAATTTTTAAGCTCCCGCGTGCCGGCTTTTCTAATTCGGCTTTAACCTTCTGATATTCTTCGACCGTGCCTAAATCATGCCAGAACTTTGAGCTATCGAGAAAACCTTGAACGGATTGCGGGGCTTCTTGGAGGCGACGGAGGAAATGCTCCACCAGAGATTCAGTCGTGGCAGGCGTGGTCTGAATAAACGGACGAGAGACAAAACAAATGCCGGTGTATTGGTAGGCGGTCTCGGTTTTTCCTAAGCGATCACGGATGTCGGTGATCAGGCCGTCTTGGGTGATGCGAACATTTTTATTTGGTCCCTCTTCGCGTACAATCAATGTCGCCTCGGCATTATTACTGGTGTGATAAGCGTAGGCATTTTTGATATCGCAATCGCTTAAGATATCCCCGTTCCAGATAATCAGTTGAGTATCTTCAAGCGTTAAAAACTGAGCA
>CAIOLH010000120.1 GCA_903859115.1 uncultured Opitutia bacterium
AATGATGACGACGAAGTTTGTTTCTATTCGCCAGAATTGGACGATTCAGAAGGCATTAGATTATGTTAAAGAACGTGCGAAGGATGTTTATTATGTTCACGTTGTTTGTTCAGTGGATGAGGCTGGGAAACTGTTAGGAGTGCACCGTATTCGTGATATCTTTACCGCCGACGCTGCATCTAAGGTATCGGATTTACCCGCAGCACCCCCTATTTATTTGAAGGTTACGGATTCTCAGGTGGATGCGGTTAAATTATTCCGCAAGCACTCGCGCACGATTATTCCAGTGGTTAATGCGGACATGATCGTCTTGGGTATTGTTACGGTGGATGACGTTTTAGAGACGGCCAGTGAAGAGGCTGCTAAAGACATCGCCTTTTTAGGTGCGGTGGAAGTTCCTGAAGAGCCCCTTTTAGATACACCTTTAACTCAGCTCATTCGCCAACGTGCCGGCTGGCTAGTCATTTTATTTATTGGTGAAATGTTTACCGCAACCGCGATGGGTTTCTTTGAAGGCGAAATCCAGAAAGCGGTAGTATTATCTTTATTCTTACCCCTGATTATTTCATCGGGCGGTAATTCTGGATCACAGGCTTCGGCTTTAGTAATTCGTGCGATGGCTTTGGCGGAAATTAATCTAAAAGATTGGTTCAAAGTCTTCCGTCGCGAAATTACGAGCGGTCTGGGACTCGGAGTGATTTTAGGTTCGATCGGTTTTGCTCGTATTACGATTTGGCATTACTTCTTCCCCAATCTCTGTGGAAGCACTCCAGGTTATGGTGAGCACTGGTTATTATTAGCTTTGGTTATCTTTTTCTCTCTGATTGGGGTCGTGTTGTGGGGAAGTTTATCGGGCGCGATGTTACCGTTTATATTGCGACGACTCGGATTCGATCCGGCAAAAGCAGCTGCACCGTTTGTCGCGACGATTGTCGACGTCACGGGCCTGATTATTTACTTTTTAATTGCAGGTCTTATTTTACTTCCGCACTTAAAAAGCTGAGTAATTATTTAATTAATTCCGAGGTAGCTGGTACGTCGGAAATAATTTGATCGGGGTCGGGTCCGACTCCGATGTATCTTAAATTAGGTAAAGACTTAAGCGTATGCCCGCGTGAGGCTAGGCGGACCATTTCTGACATCGTAAAGGTTACGTAGCGACGAGCCTCGGCTGGAAGTTGTGCCCATGAGCGCACTTTGGAGATATCAGATTTCCAACCTGGTAGTGTAGCGTAGATGGGCGTGAGCGAACGACGAACGGCGTCATTACGTGGCACGCCTAGATGAGTTTTTCCGGAACTATCGCGATAGCCCGTGCATAGTTGGAGATCACCGCCGGTCCATTCTCCGTGGGGAGAAAGAGCGTCGAGTTTGTTTAGCACCAAATCATCGAAGCCGCCGTAGCGAAGCGTGTCGGCCTTTTCAACTAAGTCAGACCAGCCCACCATGCGTTGACGGCCGGTGCTGGTACCAAATTCTAATTTAGCGAGGGCACGTTGGAGAGGGTGAGACTCTTCCATTTTGGTAATGAAGACGTGCGTCCCTACTTTGGTGTCGTAAGCTTTGCAGCAGCCGACCGTGTGAATGGCTTGAACAGGAATACCTGCAGATTGGAAGAACTCGGGCGTGTAAGTGTGTGAGGCAGTGACGTTGGGAGCGAAGCCCGCACGTTTATCGAGCCAGTAGGCCTGACCGAATTCACCGATGATACGTCGATCTGCCGAAAGATCGCTGAGGATACGTTCACGCACATCGCCAATGGTGTGAGCGAGTTTGGAACCGGCTTCCCAATAAGCGGCTAAGACGGATTCGTGATTAAAGGTGAAAGGTTTGGCTCCGGCGAAACGAGTGAAGTCAAATTCCGCGGCGGTGAAAACTCCGGCATCGATGGCACCTTTATTGGCACGAAGTTCTGCTTCGGTAAGTTTGGTGAAAAGTGCTGACCATTTTTCTGGGCTGAGTTGGCAAACGTTTTGGACGATATCGGCCGCGCGGTTGAGTCGAGCCGAGAGACGTGCAGCATAATCTGATTTATTTCCAAGAAACTCTGAGTAGTGAATTTGCATTTGGCCCACTTCATCAGCGTAGGCGGGAGTGATGCCGCGACCCGTGGAACCGCGTGCATCTTGTCCGAGAACATTGACGCGATAATCTTCCCAAGCGAGATCGAGAATGCGGTGTGAGATATCGCTCACCATGCAACGCTCGTCGATGAGGAGGCGTGAGAGGACGGGGTAGCCGAGTTTTTCGACTGGGAGGGCTTCCCAGAGGGCTTTACGTGGATCTGCGACGACGCCTGAGCCCAGGGCGAGGCAGCCTACGTCGTGTTCAGCGACTCCACCCGGAAGGAGATTTAATTTAAGACCGGCGACTGTGTGGCCTGAGTTGGCACCGCCGTTAACTTTTAGAACAGTACCAACGACATCGCGACGGCCGGTGAGGTGTTGTAGTTCGCGAACGATTTCAGGGATGACTCGACCCTTACCCTCGTCGCCCATGCTAATGCCGACGTCGGCAATGAGGAGGCTTTTAAAGGGAGTCAGGGACATGAGTGCAGAAAGGAGGAAACGGAAGTATTCTCCTGCTTAGCAAAAAATACAAAACAAAATTAGGAAGCAGGTCCCTTTTGGCTTTCGTAGAAGGCGTTAATCTTCTTCGAAACGTCGCGATATCCCGAGTCAGCCATGTAAATAGCCTTAAACTCTTCCATCGCTTCTTTGGTGCGACCCATTTTCTCGAAGGCACTGGCCAGTTCATAAATAACATCTTTTTTGAGGTCATTCATTACCTGTAATTCCGATTTAGCTAAATTAAATTGTTCGACTGCTAAATCAAATTTGGAACTCGCCACGAAAGCTTTGCCAATTGCGAGAATAGAGGCTTGGCGGAATTTTGGATTACGTTGTGCGTATTGTAACTGTTGTACGGATTCGTCAATGCGGCCGGCAGTCAGGAGAAGGTTGCCGTATTCAAAGCGGAACGAATAATCATTCGGGTAACGTTCAACGAGGCTCGCGGTAGTTTGCAAGCGGTAGGCAGTAAGTTCGCCTTCGTTTTTAGCGAGTTCGGCAACGGCAGCAGCGTCGGCAGGATTTGCCTGAACTTTTTCCGTAAGAAGTTTGGAGGCCTTTTCAAAACGTTGAGTGATGAGGTCGATTTCTTGACGTTCGAGAGAGGAATCTTGTTTACCGAGCGTGGTGAGACGTCCGCGTTGTAACCAGGCGACAGCACTATCAAGATCACCCGCAGCGATGAATTGACGGACGATGTCGCGGTAGAGGTCGAGGCTGTCGGGTTGCGCCTGGATTTTAACAGCGAGAGCAGAGGCTTGTTCGAGAGCGGTACCAGAATCGGTAACCGTACGAGCGGATTGCTCGAGGCGGAGCGCTTCGTCTTTGTCTTTAAGTTTGGATTGGAAGTCGCCTTTGTCTTCCCAATTTCCTTTGCGCATCGTTTTGCTCACTGAAGCTTTACGAACGGATTCTTGGAGGTCGCCATTTCCAGGGAAAATTTTCAGACCAGCATCAGCAGCATTGAGAGCTGAATCGTATTCGTGAGCGGCGATCCAGGTATTAGCGAGGTCGATGAAGTTTTGAACGTTTTTCGGATCAACTTGGGTGAGTTCTTCGTAGGCGAAAGCAGCGAGCTCAGGGAAGTCGAGTTTGAGCGCAGCAGCGGCGAGTAATTTATTGGCACCGATATCACCTGGCTTTTTGGCGAAGGTATCTTCAGCGGCTTGGATAGCGGCGAGGGGATCTTTCTCTGCGGCCTTATCGGCGTTGCCTCCGAGTAATCCATCGAACAATCCTTTTTTAACTCCGAGAATGGCTTTTTGGGAACGGCGGAGTGAGCGACGTACTTCTAAGCAACCAGGATTGCGCGACAATATGCCGGAAAGAATTTCCATCGCGTATTGAGGGTTGGTCTTGAGTTGTTGATCGGCGGCAGCGATTTGCTTTTGCAGACGTGGATCAAGTTCAGTAATGGCTACTTTTTTCATTTAGGGGGTATAAATAGACCTCTGAAACGTGAGGCTCGGGGGGCAGTTGGTCAATCCCTTCGACGTAAAAAACGTAGGTGGCGACGGAGAGCGGGTCGAAGAGGTTCGGCGATAATTTTGCCTGGGCAGCTCATTTTGCCGCATGTACAGGGGTAAAAAAGGCTTTCCGAGAGCGAAAAGCCGTAATCAAAGGTTATTTCATCACCTGGCAGAATGTGAGATGAGGCACAGAGGTTGGCAAAGTTTGCAGATTCAATCAGTAGTAGTTCGGCATTGGGTTCGCACGAGTGATTGGCCGAACGAGCGGGATTTTGGATATCGGATCCATCAATCCAGAGTCCGGGTTTAATTTCTAAAATGTAAGTGGCGGAGGACTCCGAAGATTTTATCGGTCGAGCCGTGAGCACTTTTCCCAAGTAAGGTGCGATGATTTCACCTGGAGAAAAGGCACGGGTGGCGAAGAGACCATGACCCGAAATAGCTGAGGGGCGTGAGGCTACGTCCCAACTGCTCATATTTCAGATTTGAGATCGCGCGTCATGAGTGCGGTGACTCCGGCACGAGCATCGAGGCCTTCAAAAAGAATTTTATGCAAACAAAATAAAATAGGAGCGTCGACATTACGTGACTTCGCTAAGCGACTGAGCGTTTCGGTGGCGCGGTGACCTTCGACAGCGTCGCGACGTGAGGCGAGTTCCGCTAAAGCCTGTGGAGCATTGCGAGCGATGGCTTCACCGAGGGCGCGATTGCGACTCCAGGATCCGTGGGCCGTAGCCATAAGATCGCCGACTCCACTGAGTCCGAGGAAAGTTTCGCTTTTACCGCCGAGGGCTTGGCCGACGCGCATCATTTCTTGTAGGGCACGAGTGAGGAACGCAGCTTTGGCATTATCTCCCAGTTTCAAGCCGTCGCAAAGTCCGGCACCGAGGGCGTAAACGTTTTTCAAGGTGCCACCGATTTCGACTCCAGCGATGTCCGTTGATGTGTAAGTGCGTAAAGAAGGTCCGCTGATAGCGGCTTGGACTTCGTTCAAAGTTTTTTCATCGGCGTTAGATGCAAGAACCATGGCCGTCGGTTGAGCACGAGCGACTTCTTGCGCATTGCTGGGACCGTTGAGTGTGCCGACAGGAATTTTTCCGAAAGCTTGTGACATCAGTTCACATGGGCGCTCTAAAGTTTTTTGATCCAGACCTTTAGTAAGTGAAACCACCATCTTCACAGTTTCAGATGATTTAATAGAAGGTCCGATTTGTTTGAGTAAGTCGGCGAGACCTTTGGAGGGGTAGGCGAGGAAAACGATATCTGCGTCCATCAAGGCAGGAGTAGCTTCGAGTCCGATTTGAATGGACAGAGGTAATTTATGTCCGGCCAGATAATCTTTATTTTCGCGTGAGCTCGCGAGTTCGAGTGCTTGCTCGATACGGCGAGGTACGAGTGTCACCGTATGACCTTGACGATTTAAGTGTAAACTAAAGGCCGTGCCCCAAGCACCGGCACCAAAGATGACGCAGTTCATTTTTTTAGTCCTGGTTTACGTACTTTTTTGGCCCAGCGTTGAACGGCGGCAACGGCATCGCGGTGTAACTGGGCTTCGGGTTTAACAAAGGGAGGAGGGTTGGAGGTGAGTCCGAGTAAATCATGAATGACGAGGATTTGTCCATCGCATCCATTGCCTGAACCAATACCAATCGTTGGAATTTCGAGAGACTCTGTCAGTTGCTGAGAAAATTTTTCATCCACACATTCGATGACGATACTAAAAGCTCCCGCCGCGGCGACGGATTGAGCATCGATTAAAATCTTTTGTTGATCGGCAGAATTTAAACCGCGGCGTTTGTAACCGGTCGAGTGAACGCGTTGAGGCATGAGACCGACGTGACCCATCACAGGAATTCCAGCGTCGACTAATTTAAGAATAGAAACGGCGAGAGTTGCGCCTCCTTCAATTTTTACACCATGTGCTCCGCCATTCTGCATGAGAGTCCGGCAGGATTTAAGAAGTTTCGGGAAAGGCTCGTGCGCGAGGGCGAAGGGCAAATCGGCGATAACGAGGGCAGAAGGTTTTGCACGAACCACAGCGGCTGTATGGTGGACCATCATTTCGAGGGTCACGCCAACCGTGTCTTCCATGCCGAGGACGGTGTTACCGAGGGAGTCGCCCACCAGGATGAGGTCGACGCCAGCCTGGTCAGCGATTCTTGCCGTTATCGCATCATAGGCGGTGAGGCATACGATAGGACGGGTGCCTTTGAGTGCGCGAATGGACCGGGTGGTGGACTTCACAGAGATGTCATTAGGCTTAGAGGTGTCGCTTGTAAAGCGTCAGAGATGCCTTTAGGGTCAGAATATGCTATTCAACCTTTTTAAGAGGTTTAAACCTAAAGATTATCGACCCATGGGGTATCGCCATCCGACGATTGATACGGGAAAAAATTTCTCACTTTGGGATACGATCAAAAGATTTTTCGACTCCGAAGGCTATGTACAAACGCCGGAAGAGCCTTCACGTTTTTGGGTACGCTATCGCCGATTCTTTATTTTAATTTTCGCGCTGATTGCTGGCTGGATTATCGCCGAGTCGATTCTCGCTTGGAACTTTTTTGACGGCTAAAATTACTTTTTCGGAAAACCAACAATATCGATTCCTAATTTTTTAGCGTGAGCAATCACGGCAGGTCGATCGATGAGAATAACGCTGTCCACTTCGAGTGCTGCTTTTTGGACGCCACCTTTGGCCATGCTTTCTAATGTTTGAATTCCGAAGCAGGGGACATCGAAACGGAAATCTTGAGCGTGTTTCGATGTCTTAATTAAGAGCATTTCTTTTCCGCCCGTCTGTACACAACGCTGAAGCATTTGGTC
>CAIOLH010000121.1 GCA_903859115.1 uncultured Opitutia bacterium
AATATTATTCAAGTAGTTCAGCGACTTGATCATCGGTGGCAACGCAGCCGGACTTACGCGTCGAGTCGGAGCCGTGATGATTTTCATGCCCGTGGTGTATAGTTCCTCGGGGTAAAGTTTGATGCTGTCGGCGATACAAATGATGGAAGGTGTTGGGCAATTCTTAGGAGAGAGACCCAAGTCACCGAAGCCACGTGAAACGACGAGGCGGATGTAACCATCGGTGAGTTTGTTGCGACGGCAGCTCTCGCAAACGATGTCAGAGATTTCTTTGCGTGTCCAAGGCATGTTTAAGCACAGAGCCTTGGCGGACATCTCGAGACGCTCGAGGTGCTCGTCTAAACGGAAGACGCAACCCTTGTAGAGACGGATACCTTCGAAGATGCCGTCGCCATAGAGGAAACCGTGATCGAAGACAGAGATTTTGGCTTCGGCTTTAGGATAAAATTTTCCGTCGATATAAACTTCCATCGTAGTAGCGCGGAGATTGGGCAAGATTGAGGAGCATTTCCAGCCCGAAGCAGAGAAAATGAATAAATTAAGTCCTTTTCGCCTAAAAAAACTTAAACTACGCGGGCTGTAAGGCGGAATTTACCCGAATCTTCTGGGGTAATGAGCGAAACAAAGGATGTATTAACGGAACTGCCCAGTAACTTCTCGAGTCTCGCAGTCACCGTAGTCGCCACATCGCTCATCGATGAATCAGGATTCTCGGGCAACAGAAGCACTTCCGCTTTACCGTCGCTCGATTGGCGGACTTGGTAATGACAAATATTTTTAATCTCACTAAATACTTCATCTACTTGGCGGGTGCTGATAAGATTTTTAGTATTATCCATTAATGCATCACGCTTTCTTCCGTGAATACGATATCCATTGGCGGTCGCTTCGGCTAAATCGCCGATCTCATAGCGAATCAACGGTAGGTATTGATTAGTGCGTGTAGAAACCAGGAGTTCTCCCACGCCTAGGGTATTGGCATCAACGAGTTCAAGATAAGCGGTTTCAGGACTAGCGATAAGCTCATCGCTGTCATTTTGGATGAGTAGGTGTCCAGTCTCACTCGAACCATATAAATTAATTACCGGAACTCCGAATACACGCTCCATAATGCGACGATGAATCACGCTGGTGTATTCGTAGCTTGAGATGATAAAACGTAGGGAAGGGAACTGAATTTTATTTCGCTCACAATAAAGAGCGAACCACATTCCGTGGACGGGATCTACATCAAGAAAATCAGGCTCCCATTGCATCGTTTCACTGGCCATGATCTTCATTTTGTCTTCAGGGATGCTGAAAGGAATGCGGGATTGGTTTACGTAAAGTGTCTTTCCGATGATACGCTGCTCGAAGTTTAACCAGCGTGCGAAACAACTTACCCCGCTACAGCCCGGAGTCGTTAAAACGGCACGTTTTAAAGTGCCTTTCTCACGGACAAGTTTCTTAATCAAATCATTGTATTGAAACGCTTTGGCTTCTTGTTCGGCCCACCATTCGATTCCAAAGACGACGCGTACGCTGGCGCCTGATGTTCCGGAGGTGCTTTCTTCCTCAATAATACCTTGGTCGGCCAGCTCTTTTAGGTTAAAACGTTTGGGTAGTAAATCCTGCGGAGAATGTTGGCGAAGTTCCGCCTTGGTTAGTCGAGGTAGCGCAGTCCATTGTTCCGGTTTTTTCCCGATCGACTCCTTCCAATCGACACGTTCATAAAAGGGTACATCCAGTGTTTGTGCGATGACTCCGTCAATGGCTTTGGATTGATTGAGTCGTGTATGCTTAATGTCCGAAATCATTTGTCTTCATTGCTAATGTAAAAGACCACTTTTCGCAAGCAGTGGTAAGTAAATCGTGAATTTTGTGAGTTTCGGTTGTAGTCAGCTTCAATTGGTGTATGTTGTCGGGTACGTTTATGCTAAATAGGCCTGATCATGCTACCTTGCCCAACCTCATTCTCGCGGGAATGATGGGAACGGGAAAGTCTGCGTTAGGTCGCCAGTTAGCTCATCGTTGGCAAAGACCGTTTATTGATACCGATGATTTAGTGGAAAAATTAGGTGGCGCGAGTATCGCCGATATTTTTGCCCAGCAGGGTGAAGAACATTTTCGTGCCTTAGAACGAAAAGTAATCGAAGAATTAATTCCAGCGTCGGGTGCCATCATTGCTTGTGGTGGGGGATTAGTCGTTCCCGAAGGCATGGCCGAACTCGTCCGTTCAAAGGGCGTGGTGATTACTCTCTTTGCGTCGGTTGATACGATTATTCGTCGCACCGCCAATACTTCACGCCGTCCACTTTTGAAGGGTGACGATCCCGAAGTGAAGATTCGTGAACTCATGAAGAAGCGCGAAAAAGCCTATATGAGTGCGGGTATCGCTGTTTATACCGATGGTCGCACGGTACAGCAACTTTGCCTAAATATTGAACGCGTTTACGAGCGTGAAGTTTTTCGTATTAAGCAAGACGCTGCCCGGAAATTAAAACAGGATTAGCCCACGGCAGTCCGTCAGGCTTTAATTCTTTCTGAGCTTTTAAAACTTCTAGAAAAGAATTTCGATCCACGCGCATGGCTCCCAGGCTTTCGAGGTGCGGTGTGGGCACTTGGCAGTCGATGAGTGAAAAATTACAACTAATCAATCGGTGCATTAAGGTGACGAAGCCAACCTTGGAGGCGTCAGTCTTATGATGAAACATAGATTCGCCGTGGAAAACTCTTCCCAGTGCCATGCCGTAGAGTCCGCCCACTAATTCATCTTCCCAGTAAACCTCTACGCTGTGGGCGTAACCCATTTGATGGAGCTTAACGTAAGCCTCGATCATTTCCTCGCTAATCCAAGTTCCATCTTGGCCGGGACGATAGGCCGCCGCGCACTCACGCATCACTCGTTCGAAATCTTGATCAATCGTCACCTTCCATTCTTTCTTCCGCAT
>CAIOLH010000122.1 GCA_903859115.1 uncultured Opitutia bacterium
CCCACCGCTTGGTCGCCCGAATACACTGTAGTTCCAGGGCGTGCGATCCGCCGATCATTTAAGGAATACATCACAACCTTTGCGGCCACGCCTTTTTCTGTTTGGTTTAATAAGGAAGCGCGACCAATGAACTCGGGCTTCGAGAATTTAACGGTCCAGGAAAGTCCGGCCTGAATAGGTGAAATTTTTTCCGATAATTCGTGACCATATAATGGATAACCGGCTTCGAGTCGTAAGGAGTCACGCGCACCGAGACCAATAGGCAGAAGTCCATCGGGCTTACCTTTTTCTAAAATAGCTCGAGCGACTGCCGGGCCTTGTGATGCGGGGACATAGATTTCAAATCCTGGTGAACCCGTATAGCCGGTGCGTGCCACGATACAGTCTTTAGCTCCGGCCACTTCTCCGGTAACAAAACCAAATCGCTTTAAGGATTCTAATTTTAAATGAGTTAAGCCCGAAAGAATTTTTTCCGCCAACGGTCCTTGTAGAGCGAGTTGAGCCCACTGCGAACACTCATCGACAATTTGTACGTCCCAATTTTCTACTTGGGAATTCATCCAGGCAATATCCTTGGCGGCATTGGAAGCGTTGAGACAAATCAAGAATTCGTCCTGAGATATTCGATAAATAATTAGATCATCCACGCATCCACCATCGGGATAACACATGATGGTATAGCGCGCGTGATTGGGTTGCAGAGACGAAAACTCATTCGTCATGACTGTATCTAAGAACTTCGCTGCGTCTTTACCGCGCACACGTGCTTCACCCATATGTGACACGTCAAATAAGCCTGCCTTATTTCTTACTGCTAAATGCTCTTCAATGATACCCGAGTACTGCACGGGCATTTCCCATCCAGCAAAAGGAATCATACGCGCGCCCAGTTCTACGTGTAAATCATAGAGCGGAGTGCGGCTTAATTCAACGGACATAAGATTAGGTTGTCTACGTTTGGCGCAGTTCCAATAAAAAAGCCCAGCGATTAGCTGGGCTTTTTGTCTTCAATAATTCCGTTTATTATTGGCCTAACTCTTTGCGTAACTCGGCGATCTTAGCTTTGAACTGAGCTTCGGTGAGCTCTTTGTTGCGATAGCGATTTTCGACGAGAGCGTAGCGAGTGTTGAATTCTGCGTAGATTCTCTTTTGGGATTCAGCATTAGCAGCTGCGACCTTTTCTTTGGCGTCGGCAAGTTGCTTATTCATTTCAGCGACGGCGCTAGCGGCAGTAGCTTTTTGCTCTTCCAGGGCTTTTTGAATTTCTTCGAGCTGTTTAGCGGCTTCAGCTTTGGTTAAAACATCCGCACCGCCGTTGAGGGCGATGAGGCGCTCGTTTCTTTCTGACAAGATGCGGAGCGTTTCAGCAGTTTGTTGATTAGCTTTTTTATTGGCTTCTTGTTGAGCGCTTAATTCAGCCTCAATCGCCACAATGCGTTCGTTGATTGGCTTACCACCTGTGGCGGCTTCACGATCGGCTTTGGCTTTTTCTAAATTAGCAAGGGCCTTGGCTACAACGGCGTCGGATTCGGAAAGAGCTTTCACCACTTGAGCTTTATTTTGCTCAATCTTGTTGGCTAACTCTTCGGCGGTTTTAGCGTCGATACGTGCTTCGAGTGAAGCCTGTTTAGCTTGTAGGGCAGCCAGGGTATCTTTGGCTTCGTTGCCTGCTGAATTATTACGATTATCGAGCGCGGCACGTAAGGCGGCTTCTGCTTCGGTAACTTTAGCTTCAGCTGCGACGTCGGTGGATTTTAAATCAGGTGATTTTGCGTCTGCGAGAACTTTAGAAATTGCAGCGATTTTGGAGTTATAAGCGGCATCGCGAGTGGCGATTCCGGCCTTAATTTTTTCGATCGAAGCTTTAACTTCTTCGATGTCGTTCTTCATGTCGGCGACGGAGTCACCACTGCGAGGAGCGAGGCCTGCGTTATTAGCCTTTTGAACTAATGATTTAAATTCTGCTTCATCACCTTCAGGAACTGCTACGTCGTCAGCACCTGGTAATTTAGAAAGGGTGACATTGATTTTCTCAGGGAAACCATAATCCATGGCGCCCGATCGGCTGGTGCGAAGGGTTGGCTTGAGGTAAGCCGACTCAGGAGCGTAGCCACCTTTACCAATGGCGAGTTCGTAATTAGAATTACGCTCTAAAGTAATTGTTGTTGGCGTACGACCAACAGCTTGGCCGTTCACACGTACCGCAGCATTCGGCGGAACTGAGGTGATCGAGACCTCTTGGGTGATAGAGGAGTCGGTGTCGGTTGTGCAACCTGTGATAGCCGCACAAAGTACAAGAAGGGAGACGGGGATACGCATAATAAGCTAAATTAAGTAGGGTGGTTTTTGTCTTAAAAAACATAGGGGGGTTCAATCCCTAAAATAGATATGTAGCGAGATTGACAGAGGGGGGTGAAATAAAAGAGTAAAACCTCGTTGGATTGCCAGCATAGCTCAGTTGGTAGAGCAGCCGCCTTGTAAGC
>CAIOLH010000123.1 GCA_903859115.1 uncultured Opitutia bacterium
CACTTCGAGCGGAGAAGTCATACTTAATAAATATTATAACTACGCTGATTCGGAAGGTTCTCAGTATGACATGCACATGTACTACTCCAGTCACAAACCAACAGGAAATAGCACTAATCCTATTGCTTGGCCAACGAACATGAAAATCGCGCCGAGTATTATTCGTTTCTCCATGATGTACTCGTTAGTATGGAATGACAACAAAGTGGGCATCAGCATCGACCCGTTTATCGTTGTACATAATCCTTACGATGTAGCGATTGAGTTTGCTGGACTCAACATGGTCGGCTCTGAAAAAGAAGCGACGCACATTTTTGAATTCTTCTATTCACCCACGGGTAACTCGTCTACAGCTGTGCAAATTGGGGATATATTTCCAGGGCAAACTTTTGAACAAAATCACCAATTCAGTATTCGGATGCTCGCAGGTTCACGAGGAACTACATTCGGAGGAGGAACGGGTGCAACCAGTTCAAAAGTATTTCGTCTCGAACCAGGAGAAGTACGTGTCATCGGCGCAACCAACGATAATAACCCTGCGAGCATTGATGCTTATAAGTCGGTCGATATTCCCTGCGACTTCGTCTACACTGAGGGAAGTCAGTTCTTCATTCCGATGGACCCGTATGCCAATGTAGCCTATCGAACCAGTCCCACGAATCCGAATCAGTTTCAACCTAAACAACCTACTGCGGTGGACGATGCCACCTATAAAGCCATTTATGGTACAACAAATACAGCGCTACTTTATGGCGCCCAAACGGTTTTATCTGGCTGGGATGGAACAGTATCGAGTCTGAATGCGAAAGGAAGCACCGGACAGATATTTGTTAAAGCACGAAATGAGGGTTCATTAAACTTTCAGCCCTCCAAAGGTTACTACTTTGCATTCACTCAAAATACCACTTTGCCACGTGGCTCAGGTCACGTAGTCGATGGCGGTAACCAAGATTTCTCTTTCTACTTACAGTACGATACGAGTGTTAAAGGTGACAAACTCTACAAGTATCGTCACTGGATGGGTCCTAAAACAACAGGTGATGAATCAAAGACCGATGGTACTGGCAGCGTAACCAATAATTTTTGTGTCAATGAGCCACTCATCATGGAGTTGAGAGCCATGACTACCGGCTGGCCGCTTTACGGTAACGCTAATAAGGGATACACATCTGCCTCCGATCCAGAGTTCGGTGGAAATATATTAGGGTACGACGAAACTTATCTCTCAGGTGGAGCCCACCCGATTGCACGCACACTTCCCGAAGCATTCAACGGTGCAAGTGGTTGGCGCGGTATGTCAAAAATGGGTGGAACTGCTTTGGCCGCGTCCAAACAACAATTTTTCATTTTAGATTTCTTGGTGCGAGGTGCGGCTGAAACCAGCACCGCTGGAGCAACTCCCTTCTACACCACCTATCCAGGAAGCAACAAAGGTAAGTGGCCAAATAATCTCGCTGCTCCAGCTGAAATTATACCAGGACCGATGACGCCGTATTTCATGAGTACGCGTCCACAGCAAGCGAGCTTCATGGCTTATGATGGAAAAGCGAGTGCCCCTGTCGGATGGATTTGTCGACAAAGCCCGCTCCTTGCAGGTGCCACGAATAAAATGCTCGATTTTGGCCCAGGCAGCCGCAACCAAAGTTACTGGGGAAAATCGATTAGCTTAAACGGCGACACTAATCCTATTCTTTTCCCGATTCCTCGCCGACCACTACTTTCAATTTCTCAGTTAGGTGCTGCAGGTACAGCCCAATATGTAACCGATCCCGATTTGACTGTGGGGTCATCATTCGCAAATCCTGGAATTAAAGACCTTTCAAAAATCGTCGACTGGCCAGGCCCTAAAAATCCCGAAACTGCAGCCGATCCCGCCGTTCCCGAACACGGCTACATTGTGAAATCGGTCTCGGGAGGAACTGTAGGAAATGTTTCGATTGGAAAACTCTCTCGCAATAAAGCCAACGTCCGCACCGATGCTGCTTTCGCTGCTAACCTCGCCTTATGGGATGCGTACTGGTTTAGCGGATTAAATACTCAGGCTAAATCATTCTCCGATAATCCTTCCACCTCTTGGCCAACCGGACCGAATCTTCCCACAGACTCTGACATCTTAAGTTCACAAGCCACCGCACTGGGTCTCAATGGTGTGACTGACTTAGCCACACTTAACGGAATCAAAACAGCACTCGATAAAGGCTACAACCCTCTGGCCAATAAACGTGTAGCGTATCGACCCGACCCATCAGCACCGACGACCGCAACGGTTTCTACCGTCGGAATGCAAAATACCATCTTCCCAGATTATCTCACCTTCCCACACCCTACATTCTTAGGACGTCGTTCGCTCTATGATGGTGGTTTCAATGTGAACTCCACTTCTAAGGCTGCATGGAAAGCGATTCTCGCTTCGTTGCGTAAACAAAAACTTCCTGAAGGTTCTTCCCAGGCAGATGGTACGCCGCTGACTCGCTTCGCTCGTGCCTTCGGCAACAACGACGGGAAAACGAGCCCCTGGAGTGGCTATCGTGAATTAACCGATTCGGAAATCGATGATCTTGCGGCTGCCGTTGTAAAAGAAGTTCGCACACGAGGACCTTTCATGTCCCTCAGCGACTTTATTAATCGTCGATTAATCAATGATGATAAGTTTGGTCTCAAAGGTGCACTCCAAGCAGCCATCGATGCTACCACGATTAACGATACAGCCATCGCTAACGGCGGCGGCACTTTTGAAACAACCAAAGGTGTAGCGCTCAGCTCACCGTATCTGCCTATTAAAGCCAACGACCGTTTCCCATCCATTCGCTCAATGAGCAAAACAAATGATGAAACGAAGGTAACAGCGGCGCTAGGAGCACCAGGAATCGTCACCCAGATGGACGTACTTAATTCCATCGGACCTAATTTAACAGCTCGTTCCGACACCTTCGTGATTCGTGCCTACGGTGAAGCTTACGATAACAACGGCCAATCCATCGGTAAAGCCTGGGTTGAAGTGGTTGCTCAACGCTCAACCGACTACATCGCCCTCGCCAACGAAGAGCCCAATATTCGTGCACAATTCTACCGCAACAACCCCAATAGCAATTATTCCGATTTCGAAACTAAGCCGACGGTGGATCACTATAAGAGAAACACTTCTGCTGATACCAATAAGAATCAGTTGATTAACTTAAACCGAATTTTAGGCCGTCGCTTCAATACCATTTCACTTCGCTGGCTTAACCCCCAAGAAATTTAATCATGCGTACACTTCGCTTTTTGCTAGTCACACTCATGGGGCTCACTTCCCTCGGCTACGCTGCTAATACGGAGTCCAAGGATTCAAAAAATTCGCAAAATAATAAAAAATCAGCGAAGGAAGAAAATAATTGTAAC
>CAIOLH010000124.1 GCA_903859115.1 uncultured Opitutia bacterium
ATTGATGAACCAGAAGATGAATTGAAGAAAATTCAATTTAGATTTCCGCAGCCAATAAGGTCGGGGTTAAAAGTCGTTAATCTTGAACATATCCAGCAATCTTACGGCGAACATGTGGTTTATGAGGATCTCAATTTCACATCGGAGCGCGGACAGCGTATTGTGTTGGTCGGACCCAATGGCGCTGGTAAATCGACCCTGCTAAAAATCTTAGCCGATGTAATTCCTATCAAAGGTGGTCTGCGAGAATTAGGTAGCAATGTTATCCCTGGTTATTTCGCCCAGAATCGGGTCGATAGCCTTAATCCCAGTCTCACCGTATTAGAAAACGTGATGGAATTACGTACAACAGATAACAAGCTGACCGAACAACAAGCACGGGGACTTTTAGGGTCATTTTTATTCAGGAAAGACGATGTTCATAAACCCGTGAAGGTTTTATCGGGTGGAGAAAAATCTCGTTTAGCCTTGGTTCGTCTTCTCGTTAATCCGCCGAATTTATTACTGATGGACGAGCCGACCACTCACTTGGATATGGGGTCGATTGATGCACTCATTGGAGCGCTCAAAACTTACGAAGGGACACTCATTTTTATTAGTCACGACGTTCACTTTATTAAAGCCATTGCCCAGAATGTATTGCACGTACACTCCGGCCGCCTGACGCCCTACTCTGGTAACTACGATTACTATTTAGAAAAATCTAAAGCGACCAACGAGCGTGCAGCGTTGACTGCAGGATTCACGGATGGTCGTCCGGTACAAAATACGAAAGCGGTTGAGAAGGCGTCCAAGCCCGTTGAATCAAAACCGAATCCAGCTGATATCAAAAAAGCCAAAAACGAGGTTACTAAATTAGAGCAACAAGTGACGGAATTAGAAGCCAAGCAGGCGAAACTCATGGCCGTACTCAGCGATCCGGCAACTTACACCCAGGGAACGAAGGTGGCTGAATTAAATGCTGAATTAAAGGCAACCAATGAAGCCCTGGCATCGACCACGCAGCTTTGGGAACAAGCGGCGACTCGACTAGCGACCCTTTCTAAGTAAGTATCGGGGCATGCGGAAGGTCTTACTATTCTTATTATTAGTCGGCTTGACCCAGCAGACTGAAGCATTGGCCCATATTTCCGGCGACGAACTCAGTGCCGCGGCCAATAAAGTTCTCAACTCACTCAATGAAAATCAGCGAGCGAAGGCCTGTTTTGATTTCGATAATAAAGAACGTACACATTGGATTTACGTGCCCAGCGTTCGCCTCGGCCTACCCATTAAAGAGTTAACCGAAGCACAACAAAAACTCGTACAGGATTTATTAGCGACGTCGCTCTCACCTGTCGGAAAAAATAAAGTCTTAGGTGTCCAGTTACTTGAAGAATATTTACGGGTTAAGGAGCAAGGAAAAGGTCAGTTTGTGAGAGATCCTGGACTCTATACCATTTCCTTTTTTGGAACGCCGACTGCGAATGGCACTTGGGGTTGGCGCTGGGAGGGTCATCACTGCTCGCAGAACTTCACCGTAATAGACGGCAAACTTACAGGGGCTACACCCTCATTCGTGGGTGCAAATCCAGGAAAGATTAATGACGAGAAAAGTTCAGATAATGGATTTGAATTACTCGCCTTTGAAGACCTCCGAGGCCGTGAATTGGCACAATCGCTCACACCCGAACAATTTAAAAAAGCGCAGATAAAGGGCGAGACACCTAAAGATGTTGTTACTAAAAATACTTCAAAGCTTTCACCAACGACACCACAGGGAATTTCTTTAAAAGAACTTTCACCCGAACAGAAAAAAATCCTCGGTCAGATTATCATGGAATACGTTGGACGGGCTCGTCCTGATTTTGCGATTCAAGAGATGAAAGAAATCTCGGCGACGCCTGAGGACCTCATTTATTTCGGATGGTCGGGCGGACTCGAAGTAGGACAAGGGCATTACTACTGTGTCCAAGGCCCTAGCTTTCTATTTGAATTAGATAATACGCAAAATAACGCCAACCATGTGCATACCGTGTGGCGCGACCTGAAGAAAGATTTCGGGTATGACGTATTAGCCGAGCACCTCAATAACGCGCACGGAAAGTAATAGAGATCCTATTTATCGGGCTAAATCCCCTTCCCGCTTGCGACTATCGTTTTCGCTGGTTGGATAGGGCTTATGGCTGGGTCAACAACCATTCGAAATACTAATGCCCTCTGGGGAGCGGTCGGGGTCAGCACCTTTGAATCACTTGGATTAAAGCATGTGGTCATTTCTCCGGGATCTCGCTCAACCCCTTTAGCCTCAGCTTTTGCAGAATCCAAAAAAATAATTTCGCATTCCGTTTTAGATGAACGCTCTGCAGCCTTTTTCGCGTTAGGAATCGCCAAAGCATCGCGTCAGCCCGTGGCACTTTTATGCACCTCGGGTACCGCAGTCGCAAATTATTTACCAGCGGTCATAGAGGCGCGTTTATCGGCGACCCCTTTAATTATTTTATCAGCGGATCGTCCACCTGAGTTACGCGACTGTCATTCGGGTCAGACCGTCACGCAAAATAATATTTTCGGAGTTTATCCAGTCTGGACAACAGAAGTAGCAGTGCCGTCGAGTGAAATTAATTTACTAAGATATTGGCGACAAACCTTGGTCGATGCTTGGCAACGTGCACAGGGACCTGTGGCTGG
>CAIOLH010000125.1 GCA_903859115.1 uncultured Opitutia bacterium
GCCTTGGCGCGAAAAGGTTTCTGCTTATCGCACTGTGGTTTCGGAGTTGATGTGTCAACAGACGCAAATCGCCACGGTTATTCCTTACTTTAATCGTTGGGTTAAGAAATGGCCGGATTTCAAAGATTTGGCGCGTTCCAAAGAATCAGATGTTTTGGCCGCTTGGGCGGGTTTGGGTTATTACAACCGTGCACGAAATTTGCGGGCCTGTGCAATCGAGATTTCTCAATTAAAAGTTTTACCAAAGACGGCGACTGAATGGCAGAAATTTAAAGGTATCGGACCGTACACTGCCGCAGCTATTTCAAGTATCGCCTACAATGAGCCCGTTGCCGTCGTTGACGGAAATGTTGTGCGAGTACTGGCGCGCGTTGCGGGCGTTAAAAAAGTTTTCAGCGACGGATCTACGGCTGTTAAATATTTTACGCCGTTAGCCAATTACTTAGTCGATGCGCAGCAACCTGGAGATTTCAATCAAGCGATGATGGAGCTGGGTGCTCTAGTTTGTCGAAAATCTAACCCCGGTTGTTCGACTTGTCCCGTGGCGCAGTGGTGTCGGGCGAAAAAAGAAAATCTGGCCGAAAGTCTCCCGCGCTTTGCTCCTAAAAAACGTCAACAAGCAGTCGTCCATCGCGCACTGATTTTTGACAAAGATAAATTATTACTACGAAGAAATCCATCGGACGTTAAGCGCCTAGCGGGCATGGCAGAAATTCCCGAAGTCGATTTCCTGAAGAGTGATTTTAAATCTGAAAAAAGCTGGGTTCGGCGTCGCACGATTGGAAGTGTTACCTACGAAGAAAATATAAATTTAATTACCTTAAATTCAGACATATGTCTTAAGATTAAAAAACAAGACACCCTGGAATGGATTGCTCTCAAGAACATAAAAAAAGCGGCCATCACTGGGCCGCATTTACGTTGGATTGAGGAATGGATTAATCTAAGCGATCGGCCAGCGCGCGGCAAAGTGCTTTAAGAACGGCAACCCGCGCGTAGCGTTTATCATTACCTGGTATCACAATCCAAGGTGCGTGCGGTGTATCAGTGCGCACAATCATGTCTTCGGCAGCTCGCTGATTATCATCCCACTTTTTACGGTTCCGGTAATCTTCTTTGGTCATTTTATGACGTTTGTGTGGAGACTTTTCACGCTCGTGGAAGCGGCGAAGCTGTTCTTCTTTGGAGATGTGAATCCAGAATTTAAGTACGATGGAGCCCACTTCAGCTTGGCGTGCTTCGAAGTCATTAATCTCACTGTAGGCGCGGGCCCATTCGTCGGTGCGACAAAAACCTTCCACGCGTTCAACAATCACCCGACCGTACCAGGAACGATCAAAGATTGCCATATGTCCGTAGGGCGGAATGCGTACCCAGAATCGCCATAAATAGTGGCGAGACTTTTCTTCGGGTGTGGGCGCGGGAATGGGATGAACGTGATAATGTGCCGCATCTAATTTAGAGGCTAATCGTCGAATGACTCCACCTTTACCGGCGGCATCAACACCTTCGAGTACTACCAAGGTTGAAATTCCTCGCTTAGCGGCGATTCGACTGAGTCGTCCCAGGCGCCATTGGAGTTTAGCAATTTGCTGACTGTAATCTTTTTTATCTAAAACCGGGTGGGCTGTAGCAATTTCTAGGAGTCCGCGTGGTCGACTGCTGGGCTTACTGACTTTGGCAATCTTTCGACGCAGGCCGCTATTCAATTGGTCCGCGATGTATTTTCCAGCGACTAAATTGCGGCGTTTGGAGTCTGATCCGTTGATGATTTTCCAAGGAAGTCCTTTGCCTGAGCTAGTCGTCCTAATAGTTTTAACGTGCTGGTGA
>CAIOLH010000126.1 GCA_903859115.1 uncultured Opitutia bacterium
CATAAACCACATGTTCGCCGTAAGATTGCTGGATATGTTCAAGATTAACGACTTTTAACCCCGACCTTATTGGCTGCGGAAATCTAAATTGAATTTTCTTCAATTCATCTTCTGGTTCATCAATCGCCACTTCTTCTAATCGAGCAATTTGCTTTTCTTTAGACTTAGCTCGCGAGGCCATCGAAGCCTTCGCACCAAATCGATCGACGAACTTCTGTAAGTGTTCGATTTCACGCTGCTGATTTTTGAAAGCGGCTTGGTGTTGAGATTTGCGGGCTTCTTTTTCGATTAAATACTCATCGTAATTGCCATTGTAGCGATGGAGTCGCTGACCACGTAACTCAATGATTCCTGTGCATAATGCATTTAAAAAGGCACGATCGTGTGAGATTACCACCAATCCGCCTGAATAACGTGTTAAGTAGTCCTGAAACCAAAGTAGGGCTTCGAGGTCGAGGTGATTGGTCGGTTCGTCCAATAAGAGCAGGGTGGGCTCACTCACGAGTAATCGCGCTAAGTGTGCACGCATGACCCATCCACCTGAAAAAGTTTTTGCCTGTTTATCGGCATCGCCTTCGCGAAATCCTAAACCTGCTAAAATTTTATGAGCCTTCGGTTCGAGTGTGTAATCGTAATCTTCATCTTCTGGATTTAAACTACGGCCGCTGGTGGCAATTTGCATGACGGTCTCGTCGCCGACCGGTGCGCTTTCTTGAGGAAGAAATCCAAAGTCAGAACCGCGTTCCCATTCGATAATGCCATCATCCGGTTTTTCTTTTCCGAGAATGAGATTAAAGAGTGTAGATTTTCCTGCACCGTTTGCGCCTACGAGTCCGAGACGATCATAGCTCGCAATATTCAGCGAAACCTCGGCGAATAATTCGCGAGGTCCGTAGGACTTAGAAACATTGGCAATCGTGAGCATACAGTCAGCATAGCAAAGACAACCTTTGCCACCCGCGTCAATGTCTGGCTTGAGTTTCTAAATTACGACCACTTCAGCTTATTTCGAATAACCTCGAAATGGCTCAAGTTCTTTGGACGGATAAGGCTTAACTGCACTTTGGCTGAGCGAACTTGCAAGGGCAGGCGACCCTGGGCCTCGAGCGTTGCGCGTCCATCCACCGAAATACCTAGGAGATTCACGTCCTCGCTGCTGACTTCGAGTTCAGCCTCACCATCGAAAATCATGGTACGATTAGAAAGGGTATGTGCACAAATTGGCGTGAGTGCTATAATCGCAGCTGCTGGATCCACCAGAGGTCCGCCCGCGGCTAAATTATAGGCGGTCGACCCTGTAGGCGTTGCTAATATCAAACCATCGGCACGAAACTCATTCACGACTTGGTTGTTCGCCTTTACGCTAAAACGACCCATCCGGAAAACTTCACGTGTCTTAAGAACAATATCATTGAGTGCTAAAGCGAATGAACCATCCGCAAAGCGAATCTCAATGAGGGCACGGCGATCGAGTTGATAGTCTCCGGCTAAAATAGATTTAATGGAAGCACTCACGTCATCACTTGGATACGCAGCCAAGAATCCTAACTTACCGCGATTGATACCAAAAAGGGGAATGCCCTCGAGCGCGGCCGCTTCTGCGAGTCCTAAAAATGTTCCGTCGCCACCGACCACACCACAGGCGTCGCATCCAGCAATGCTCTCACGCTTTACTGGCCAGGCATCGGCAATGGTCAGACTCACTCCTGCTTTACGCGTGGTCTCCTCAACGGCACGCACAATCTCGTCCACCCCAGGTTTGGTACGGTTAACGAAGAGTGCTAAGCGACGAATAGTCATTGCGGTAAAAAACCACTATGCGGTTTTAGGTACAAAGGGAAAGTGCGAAACTATCCTAATTTCCCAATAAAAATGAGGCTATTTGAGAATTAACTCAAACTGGCGAGCACTTCGGCGAGTTTTGAAGCGTCGGTGCCACCACCCATCGCCGCGTCAGGCTTGCCTCCGCCTTTGCCGCCGAGTCGACCGCACGCATCGGCCACAATCTTGCCGGCTTGATGTCCGGCCTTCACCGCATCGGCACCGCAGTTGACGACCAACGAAACTTTTCCGGCGTTCACACTCGCTAAAATAATGACAGCCGTAGCACCTACTTTGCCCGCTACTTTCGCTCCTAGTTCACGAAGCTCAACCGGATTTTCCATCGCTACTTGTTTCACGATAAAACTTAAGCCGTTTTTATTTTTAGCTTCGTGAGTTAACTGATCCGCTAACTGAGAAGCTTCTTTATCGCGATAAACTTTTAATTTCTTTTCCGCAGCATTCGCCTGTTCGCTGAGCGTATCAATTTTCTTAGCTAACTCCGATACGGGTGTATTGTGAGTGTGTGCTAAGGATTTTAAAATTTCAGATTCCTGACGTGCACGATCATAAGCCGCTAATCCAGCAACAGCTTCAATACGACGAACGCCGGCCGCGATGGCACTTTCTCCGATAATACGGAATAATCCGATTTCACCTGTGCTTCTTACGTGCGTACCTGCACACAATTCCATCGACCATCCATTGAGTCCTTGAGCCTTGCCGCCCACTTGAACCACACGAACGGTTTCGCCATATTTATCACCGAAGAACTGCATGATATCGGCACGGCCTTTAACTTCAGTGAGTTTAACTTCCTTCCAGGAAACGACTTCGTTCGCTAGAATGCGTTCATTCACGAGATGTTCAATGTCCGCCAATTGATTAGCTGAAAGGGCCTGTCCGTTGAAATCGAACGTAAGTTTATCAGGCGCAACGGCCGAACCTTTTTGCGAAGCTTCTTTAGAAACTACTTCGTGGAGGGCCCAGTGTAGAATGTGGGTCACGGTGTGGTGACGTTGAATAGCGTTACGACGAGATTGATCGAGCGTTACAGTGACCGTCGATCCTTCCTCAGGTGTGTCAGTGCCTTCAATGATATGAACGGTAGTCTGACCTGACTTCTGTGTATCTAAAATTCGCCACTCACGACCACCCGCAGATAAAATCGCTGTGTCGCCCACTTGTCCGCCCATTTCAGCGTAACATACGGTGCGGCTGAGAATGACAACGTTACGGTCTTTGATTTTTGCGACCTGTAATACTTTGGCTTCAGTAGAACTTGAATCGTATCCAACAAATTCTGTCGCGTGATCGGCTTTAACATCGGAGAGAGTAATGACTTCTTTTTTCTGCGCAGCACGAGCACGCGCACGTTGCTCTTCCATCAGTTTCTCGAAGCCTTCACCGTCGACCGTTAAACCGCGTTCGCGAGCCATCAGCTGTGTTAAATCCAAGGGGAAGCCCTGTTCATCGTATAAACGGAAGGCAAGGGCGCCAGTAATTGAGCCGCCAGCTTTGAGTTTCGACGCCTCTTCTTCAAAGAGTGCGATACCTTTATCGAGTGTGCGATTAAAGGATTCTTCTTCGGCGCGAATCACGTCGGCAACAATGGCACGACGCGTGCGAATCTCAGGGAAAGTATCACCCATCGTCTCAGCTAAGACGTCGACCAACTTGTGGAAGAATCCGCCTTTGAGACCGAGTGTGCGACCATAACGAACAGCACGACGGAGAATGCGTCGTAAGACATAGTTGCGATCGGTGTTGCCGGGTTGAATGCCGTCAGCGATAGCAAAGGAAAGTGTGCGGATGTGGTCAGCGATGACACGGAAGGCGACGTCAACTTTTTCTTGTTCATTGTCACCGGTCGATCCGGCAACGGGAAGCGTCGAACAGTATTTTTTGCCGGAAAGTTCTTCGAGTCGACGGAACAGCGGCGAGAAAACATCGCTCTCGTAATTTGAAATGGTGCCGGAGAAATCTTTGAAGTTCTTCGTGCATTGCATGATGCCTGCCACACGCTCAAAGCCCATACCCGTATCTACGTGACGAGCGGGGAGGGGTGAGAAGGTGCCGTCAGGATTCGCATTAAATTGAATGAATACGAGATTCCAAATTTCCATGCAACGTGCGTCGCTGCCGTTCACGAGTTTGCCTTGGGTGTCACCGTTAGGTGTTAAATCAACGTGTAATTCGGTGCAAGGACCACAGGGACCGGTGTCACCCATCATCCAGAAATTATCTTTCTTATTTCCGTTAACAATGTGGACGTTTGGATCAAGTCCTGCCGCACGGAATTTTTCTGCCCACGCATCCCACGCTTCTTGGTCGAACTCAGCAGGATCGCCCTTCGCTTTATTCGGAGAGTATACGGTCGCGTACAGACGATTCTTCGGGAATTTCCAAACTTCAGTGATTAGCTCCCAGGCAAAATCAATTGCCTCACGTTTGAAGTAATCGCCGAACGACCAGTTTCCGAGCATCTCGAAAAAGGTGTGGTGATAGGTATCGAGCCCGACGTCTTCTAAGTCATTGTGCTTTCCGCCCGCACGAATACATTTTTGGGTGTCGGCGGCACGACCAGGTTTATAGGGGCACTGGGTTTGACCTAAGAAGATCGGAACGAATTGATTCATCCCCGCGTTAGTGAAGAGCAAGTTCGGGGAGTCGGGCATTAGGCTCGACGAAGTAACGATCGAGTGTTGCTTGGACTTAAAGAAGTCGAGGAACGATTGACGGACTTGCGCGGAGGTCATGGACGGTAAAAGGGATAAGGTATAGGGGTGTTCTATCCTTTGGTAGGGTCAAAAGAAAAGTATTAAACCCGCTAACTGACCCCGATTTTAATGCCCTAAGACGCTCAAATTTACTCCGTGAGTTTCTTGATGTGTTTATTTAGCTGCCCGTGGAGTAGATTGATATTATCGCACCATTCAGCCACCCAGGGGCTGATTCGATCCATAAAATCTTGTCCGTGGGGTGACACGACGTTCGCCACAGTATAAATCCAGGCCCGCCCCAAGGGCTCAGGGGTATCTTCTTCGCCGTAAGGTGATATCATCAAGCTCTGCATGGCCTGCTCCTCCTCTGGCGTCATTTCAAGCGCAGTGTTAAGGCCGGGTATAATCTTGGCCAAGGACTTGCTGGGCTTCTTTTTGATGTATTCTAGAATTTGATTCCGGTATCTTGGCTCAACTGTCAGTGAAATCATAAAACTTCCTTTTATGCTCCCTTCTTTAGGTTGGTAAGTGAGGTTGATTTTTAGGGGTGGAAGCTCGCTGCTTCTACGCATGCTGCCAGTGACGGTAGCTTCAAAGGGACTGATTTCGCTGATCTTTAATTTCGAGCCCCTTTTCTTTA
>CAIOLH010000127.1 GCA_903859115.1 uncultured Opitutia bacterium
GCGGTACATCTGATTTCGAATCAGACGCAATCGACCACTCTGCCACCCCTCCAAACCAGTACAATTGAGGAAGTCTGATGGCGTGATGTGGGCAAGCGGAAAGTGGATAATCTCTCGTCCCCTCCCACCCTGCACACACTAATTCCAACCAATCAGACTAAAAGCCGATTGAACTTCTGGAGCCTTGTTTGGTGATCGTCTTCTCTTCCTCCCAAACCGCGAGTCCAGTTTTAACTTCGGTTAACGAGAGCTGGAAAATATAAGACGTCTGTTGAACACCTTTGGCTGCTGCACGATTTTCTAAAATTTTTCCAGAAAGAGTGTAATCAGGAATTAATGGCTTAGCTGATTCACCAGTAACCGCTGCCTGACTTTTTCGCGCTTCCGCAGCCGCTTGATCTTCTGGGCCACCGAATCCAATGGCTTTAGCAACTCTTACTTTTCCGCTCTTGGTTAAAGAAACAGTCATCTTCTTTACCAGTTGGCTGGTATCAAAATTACTTCCGGTATCATTAGTGACGCGACCGACCATTAAAACGGGAGAACCATCGGGACGCTTCGCACCCACGAAAGCAGGCGAGTCATACAGCGACTTCAACATGGTATCGGCAGCGACCGCGAAGTCTTGGACGTTCACACTATCTATGCTGACAATACCGCTACCGTCATTGGCTTCGATATAACCTGCGTCACGTGGCGAAGAACAGCCAGCGAGAGATAAGAGTGCTGCCGAGAGGAATAGTTTTTTCATGGGTTGAGAATAATTTTGTGGAGAGAAAGTGGACCGCCTTTAGCCGGCGTTTTACAGTATAATATTAAAGACTTTGCGTTAGGAACTGTAAATGAGATGGGCGGACGAGCGAGGCTATTTTGAATATAAATTTTCTCTGAAATTGGAATCACCATCCTCACCATACTAATATTTTTGGGCAAAGTAGCCCAATTTCTAAGGTCAGCCTGCGCCGAATGTATAGTATAAGCATTCGTGGCAATAATGGTGGCTAGATAAAACAGTCCCGATCCCTGCGTGCCGTGTCTTCGGTTATTTTCCTCGGCCGCTTTATTGGCAACATAAGCCGCGATGGCTTTAATGGTAGCCGAGGCGACCGCTCGAGTTTTAATAATAGGCAATTCGTCATTAAACTCACGCACCACCATGCCATCTACATTAGCGAGCGGTGTTGGGTTAAATGTTTCTGACTTATATTTAATCGAAAGATTATCCTGATTGGGAACAGGAGAAATTTTTGGGAACGCCACATTCACAATTGGCGCATTACGATCAATGATAATCAGAGGAAGTTGAAATTTATATTCAGCCCATGCCGGCGCTTCACCCGTTTCGTGAACTACATAGATGATACACCTGCCGTCGACTGCAGGTCGACTGCCCGATGTGGCAGCCCAAACCGCATCTTCTTTAATAGATAAATTCTGTGGAGCCAGTGCCTGCGCACGCTCGAGAGACTTCCGCGCTTTTTCAACATCTTCAATTCCTTGTGCGGTGTGTAAAAAGAAAACCCCGTGTAACCAAACCGAGAGAGGGTTCATGTAATCTTGGTAAACAGGCTGACCGACAAAATCAGCCGAGCCCTCCGACATTGCATTATTGACCTCATAACTTCGCACCAAGCGACCTGAAGCTGAATCAGTCGCATCAACATTTCCCATCTCCTCACGCGCGATACGTTCTTTTTCTGATACTATCCGCTTAGCATCTTCCTGCCTAAACAAAGCGCGATTCAGCGCAATGCGTGCCTTCGCCTGATCTCCGAGTTCTAAATAATTCAGAGCCCTATAAGTGGCAGTCATAATGCGGTCGTAGGATCGACCGCGGTAAGGCAAGGCATACGGGTTTGAAAACGCCGAGATACCTTCCGCACTTAAAGAAACTTCTGCACTAGCATCGTAGCTCTGATATAAATTTTCAATCGCTTCGAACGTATCAACACTCTCTTTAATTCTTCCAGCCTCACGTTGTACATTAGCCAATTGTAACTTCAAAACTACTTCATCTTCAGGCTTAGCCTGGGCCACCAATGATTGCGCCTCGATTAACGAATTAGCATAATCTCCCGTAGAATAGAGTGCCTGGAAATTCTTCGCTGACTCCGTATAATTCGAAACACACCCCGTTAATGCCGCTACCAAAAGCAAGGCACCCAATCGGCGTGAGCGATGTAGTAGATTTAGGGGCGACACGTAAAATTATCGGTGAGCAGGATAAATCACTGTTTCGGGCAGCGCCTTAGCGTCTACTTTAATATCCACCTTATAGCCGCTATTACTTAATTCTTTGGCTTTACTGTTAATGAGTTCAATTTGCGCGTCAGTGAGCTTCGCTCCAGCGGTTAAATCCTGAATAAATTTCACCTGCTCGCGCCATGCTGCCACACTCTGATCCATAGGCTTAATGACGGGGCGTAATGATAAACCTGAGGAAACCTTAACCCGCTGTTTCCATTCAACAAATCCCGCAC
>CAIOLH010000128.1 GCA_903859115.1 uncultured Opitutia bacterium
CCAAAGGCTAAGCCTTCGCCCAGACTCCAGTCGAAATTAATTCCCGATTTAAAGGTATCTCTTTTGATATCCAACATGCGCTTAATTTTTGAGTTAGGCGCAAAGTCTGGTGGCATCGTCCAAAGTGATGGCGCAATTTTTTTTAATAACTCCGCATTAGCACGCGTCTCGACGTGTGAGTCGTAAGGAGATTGAAAAGGTTTAAGCTTAGGTGCGGGCTTATTGGCGAGGTCGGCCTCGAGGCTGGCACGTGCGCGATCTTGTGCTGCGTTATATAAAATATCGAATTCTGTACGCAGGTTGAGTAATTCACCATCGGGTGCTGAGCCCGACTCCGTTAAGCGCGATGAATATAATTCGGTAACGCTGGGGTGAGTTGTGATATTCTTATATAAAATAGGCTGGGTGAAGAGGGGTTCATCGGTTTCATTGTGTCCGTAGCGACGGTAACATACGATATCGACCACGACATCCGCTGAGAATTTTTGACGGTATTCTAAGGCGATTTCAGTAGCGAGGACGACGGCATCAGGATCGTCGCCATTCACGTGTAAAATAGGAGCTTCGATGAATTTGGCGATTTCGGTACAATGACGTCCGGTGCGACCTTCATCAGGGTTGGTGGTGAAGCCGACTTGATTGTTGGTAACAATGTGGAGTGTGCCCGCTACGGTGTAGCCCTTAACTCCGGAAAGATTGAGTGATTCCATCACGATACCCTGACCAGCAAAGGCGGCATCACCGTGAATTAAAATCGGGAGAACTTTAGATCGTTGAGTTTCGTTTTGTAAATCAACGCGTGCACGGGCACGCCCGAGGACAATCGGATTAACCGCTTCTAGGTGACTTGGATTGTAAGCGAGTGTGAGGGCGACATTTTTTCCACCGATGGTGCGACTGCTTTCGTAACCGAGGTGATATTTGACGTCACCATCGCCCGAGCTCGTATCAGGAATATAACTTTCTGCAAAAGCTTTAAAGAGTGCTTCAGATTTCTTACCAAGAATATTGACCAACACATTGAGACGGCCGCGGTGGGCCATACCGATGATAATGTCATTGATCTCTAGTTCGGGTGAACGGCTAATAACACGTTCGAGTGCGACCATCATGCTTTCTCCACCTTCAACCGAGAAGCGTTTTGCACCGACAAAAGTCTTATGAATAAAACGTTCAAATTGTTCTGCTTGAACGAGCGTTCTTAAAAATCCGCGACGTGTTTCGTGGTTAAAGGTCGAGCGTAAACCGCAGCTTTCGACGCGTTCCTGGAACCAGCGACGGCGCGTTCCGTCTTGAATATGGGTAAACTCAACGCCGATGGTGCCGCCGTAAATGGATTTAAGCTTTGTTAAAATTTCTGAAAGAGGGAGCATCACGCCGCCTAAGAAATCACCCGTATAGAAAATTTGTGTTTGAGGTAAGGTATCGAGTCCGAGAACTTTATCCGTTAATTCAAAGTAGGGTGTCGGATCGTAGAGAGGATTAATTCTCGCCTGTAAGTGACCTAAAGTTCGGTAAGCTTGAATCGCTGCGAGTACCTTAACCTGGGCAGAGGCATCCACACCTGATCCCGGTGCAACGGCTGCAGAATTTTTTGCAGGCTTGGGGGGAAGTGATAAACCTAATTCAAATCCTTCAAAGAAAGCAGCCCAATCAGCGTCGACGGACTTCGGGTCTTTTTTCCAGCGCTCGTGATATTCTGCCAATAAATCGGCATTCCAGCGTGAACCTACACTAAGGTGTTTCATATGTGTTACGATTTAAAGTTTGATTTCGATTTAACCAGTGGCTCGGACAAGAACAAGCCCAGACCAAAGTATTTAGTTAAGATTGAGGGTTGAATGACTTAAAATAAGCATCATTAATCATGGTCTACGTCGATGTCTACCCCAAGGCCGGCAAACCGCTCCTATTCCACGGAAGCCCTCGAACATTGGTTCCAGGCCCTACCCGAAGAGTGGGAAACTGTCTTCAAAGCAAAAGACCTTAAACTTGGCCGACAAATTTACACCGATGGATTAGTTCGATCGATTGAATTAAAACCCAATAGTGCTGAAGCGGTTACTAAATTGGAAAATAAAACCGTCCGTGCGGTAATCGAACTTGTTGACGGAAAAATTGAGTGGAGAAGTTCGTTGCCCGAAGATGAATCAGGCGCACCTTACGCCGTCGCGGCCATGTACGAAGTGGAGGAACTTTTAGCTGATGAAATTAAAGCGATCGATGACTCGGTGCCCGAAGTTCAACCAGTTTTACCTGTTGAACCAGAAAAGAAAGACACCTCATCGCGCTTAGCTCTTAAACTTCAAGTGTCTTTCGACTTAGTATCCGAAGGGTTGACCGCTTCAGCTTCATGGGCGGGCAGGGGTGGACATGCTTATAATTGCTTTGGTCCAGGTGCAGTACCGGGCGATGAACTCTCGGACGAACAACGCCAAACCTTGTTTCGGTTTAGTACCGTCGCACACCGTGCTGGATTTGTTTATAGTAAAACGGCTGGTACTTGGGCGATAGATAATATCGGTCGAATCGAAAGATTCGTCCGCGAAGAATTAAATGAGTGGCGAAAATGATTTAAACTCGTTGGAGAAGATTCTCTTAATATTTTCCGTAACGAACAATTACAGGTCGCTATCGACGCCCAAGCCAACTCGGGCAATGATGGTAAATCATTCCGTTTAAGTTGGAGTCTTAAAGCGGGTACACACCCCTTACTCGAACACGAACAAAAACTATTATTAAAAGCGGGTGGGCGTCCGGTCATTTTACCTGGCAAAGGTGTGGTTGCCTACAATGCATCCGTTGCCGATTTTTCTGAAGATTGGAAAAGTAAAGACGGCGAAGTACCGCGCTATTTATTGCTTTCACTTTTTGATCACCCTGCAGTGGGTACCTTAAAGTTGAATGACGATTTAAAGGAATGGAAAGACCGACTCCTACAAGAGCCTCCGCAGCCAGAAGGCCTTCCTACTTATCTGCGACCCTATCAAGCTAAGGGTGTTGCGTGGCTGGGTAGACTTTGCGACCTGGGTTCACATCCATTACTAGCCGATGAAATGGGTCTTGGTAAGACCGTACAGGTCTTGGCCTTACTGGCATCCAGGCCCGCAGGTGAACGTTCCCTTATCGTCTGTCCAGCGAGTGTAATCCCCGTTTGGATTGGTGAAATTAAACGATTCCATCCCGAACTTTCAGCCGATGTCGCCGTCTTAACGGCAGAGGATGACTTCGCAAAAAATCCCAAAGCTAAACTTTGGATTTCCAGTTACACACAACTTCGTCGCCACGCCGATCTTTTAGAGAAGACAGAATTTGGCTATGTGGTGCTCGATGAAGCTCAGGCGATTAAGAATCCAGAAGCGAAAACAACTCAGACATGTTTAAGCGTAAAGGCATTACACCGCATCGCTATCACCGGAACACCGCTGGAAAATCGTTTAACGGATTTATGGACCATTTTCCGTTTCCTTATGCCTGGTCTTTTAGGAAAGCGCACTCAGTTTGAAAAATTTATGCAACGCGATGAATCCGCAGCGCACGTTAAAGTACGTCGTCAGGTTTCGCCGTTTATTCTTCGTCGATTAAAGCGCCATGTGGCGTCGGACATTCCTCCCAAACAGGAAGTGGTATTACCTTGTCCTCTGACCCACGAACAACGTTCCCTGTATCAACACTTAACGCAGGGCAGTGGCCTGTCTGGTGATTTGGCTACCGTCTTGTCGAGAGATTCCGCATCATTCCTTACGCTTCTCATGCGTCTACGTCAGGTGTGCTGTGATCCTGGATTATTGCCTGAAAATTCTCACGCACACTCTACGCATTCAGGTAAGATCACTCTTCTGATTTCTAAATTATCCGAAATTGCTGCCAACGGGTCAAAGGCTGTCGTCTTTTCGCAGTTCGTTACATTACTCAACCGAGTGAAGGCGAGTCTTGCTAGAGATTTACCCAATCTTCCTATTTTTGAATTAACTGGCGAAACCAAAGACCGTTCATCACCGGTTGAAAATTTCAAAGAGACCAAAGGTCCAGCAGTTTTCTTAGCTTCACTCAAAGCCGGTGGAACAGGTATCACATTGAACACCGCTGAATATGTTTTCTTAATGGATCCGTGGTGGAATCCTGCGGTGGAAAGTCAGGCCGTTGACCGCGTTCACCGCATCGGTCAAAAGAATCACGTGATGATTTATCGAATGATTGCGCCGGGTACCGTGGAATCACGTATTGAAGATCTTAAGCAAAGTAAGCGTGAATTATTCTCAGCGATTGTCGGTGATATTCCAGATATGACTGATTGGACCCGTCACTTCTCGTCACTGGAATCCTTAATCCGTCTCAGCGATACCCCAGTAGCTACCGCTTCAGCAGAAATCTCTGAAGACGGCGAAGATAAGCACTAATTACTTAGCGATTAAGTCGTATTCTTCGGCGCCCGTTACGGTCACGTCGGCGAATTCACCGACATTGAATTTCTTCGG
>CAIOLH010000129.1 GCA_903859115.1 uncultured Opitutia bacterium
GCGGAGAGACGAACTAATTCCGAACGTGCGGTAGGGTCTTCGGGGTTAATTCGGACAATGGAGCGTAGAATATTTAAGGCACGATCCTCATCGCGGGTGCGCATGGCGTCACGATACTCGCGATAGAGTGGATGGTTTTCGCCAATCGATTTTCCATATAAACCTTCGACTGCTAAGATGTGTTGTTCGTCTAAAATAAACCCAGAAGGAAGTCCACGTTCGCGACACAGGGTATGCCAGCGCTCGGAGTCGGCAAAACTCAGTTGACTGCAAAGTGTCAATAAATCTGGCTCGGTTTCAGCAATTTGAAAAGCAGCGTAATCATTGCCATTACGAATGAGTGTGTTGCATTGCTCAAGACGTTCACGCGCGCGCTGGCAAAGACCCAAATATTCACTGGCTAAAGTGCGCGCTTCGAGATCGGGCGTTCCAATTTCGAGCTGTCCACGAATCCGTGCGATGAGTTTATCAATTTGCATTCAGCTTATTGGAACTCAATGAGGGTGGAACCCGCATCGCCTTTAGGGCTGATGATGGTAAGCGACCAAGGACGTCCCGCATTAATGTAATCACCTTGGGCAAAGAACTGTTTGCGCGACTTAATCATTTCTTTGTTCGAGATGCGCGTGCTTTCTTTGTACTCGTTGCGGAGCAAATCGGTTTCAAGTAGTGAGCGTGTGGCGCGAATGGAGGCGAGATCGTGATCGGGGAATTCGTGTCCAGATGGGTAGAGTCCGACTGAGCCTGTCTCGGGTTGAAAAGCACTTAAGGCGCTTTCGGCCCAGGTTGCGGCATGAACTACGCCCGTATCTTTATCCACTTCGAGAGCCCAGGTGCCGAGATTGAGAGGCTTAATTTTTTTCCAGTCAGCAATGAGGGCAATACACTGTCGGGTGCCATTGGCTAAAACGATTTCGAGCAATCGATTTTGCTCCTGCAAGCCTGTGGCGGCTCCATCCGTGAAATTAAGCTCCAAAGAGTTTTTCTTTGGTCCAATCCCAAGAATGATCGGAGCGGTACCTGCCGCGCCATTGGTTTCAATCCAATAGATTTTTCCGCCGCGACGGATTTCGGCGTTATGATAAGGTGTGACGTCGTCACGTTTATGAAAACTATTTAATGGAAGTAGGCGTACGCGTGCGCTGACTGATAGTTCAGGAGTAACTTTGGTTGATTCTATGAACTGTAGAATCTTTTCGGCGCCAGCGTTGCTTAATTTAAACTCAGCGGAAGAAGGTGCTGATTTACCGAGATCAGTCGTTTGCCAGCTACCGCTGATTAAGATAACGGGACGAGCATCTAATTGCGAAATGATTTGAATTTGCTCATTTACGTTAACTAATTTTTTCCAGTGGGCATCGACTGGAATATTTAAGTCGGTACCGACACGCACCGCGGTAGCGGCATCTTCGGCGATTTCGACGACGGTATGGTTGTCGAGGTTAGGTAGAGTGAGACGTTGAGAAAGTTGGGTCGCTGTTTTTTCTGCGTAGTTTTTCGTAATACGACTTAAATACTGCTCGCGATAGCGATCGGCAAAAGTCGGAGACAGATTTACACTTTCGAGCCAGAGTTTACCTGCTTCGACGTATTTTTCGCTGTCCAGAAAACTGGCGACACCTTGTATCGCAATATTACTGCGAATAATGTCATTACTTTGACTGGTATTAATTGCCGGAGCTGGCTGACTGTTGGGGGCGACCGTTTTAGGTGAATTGTTGCTAGATTGTCCGATCATCAGGGCAGCAACGATGGCGAAAATCCCAAGTGAGAAGAAAATAATAATATAATTCCAAGGTAACTTTGATGGATTTGATTTTGTAATATTTTCTGGGGCACTATTTTTTTCGTTTCTAGAACGAACTGAAATAGGTGCGCTGTTTCCCGTGGCTGCTTGGACGGCGAGTTTGCCCGTGGGGGCAGGGAGTTGATTGGCCTGACTGAGATTTATTTCAGGTCTGCCAGCGACAGAACCCACGACCCAATGGAATCCATCCGAACCTGTAACAATTACATTGGTGGTGAAGGTCGCATACCATGCGGATTGCTCCAGCAATGCAGCGGATTCAGCGAGTAGTCGAAGAAGGACTTTTTCTTCAGGTGGTTGGGTGAGGCAGAGTGTAGTGGGCCCGACTTCATTGACCAACCATGACGCTTTAGCGCCTGTACCGCAGAATTCACGCCAACCAGCAGCAGGGCGAAGAGAGGGTGCGTTATCAAGTATTAAGGGACGAGTATCTTCGGTCAGCCACGTGGGTTCTTTAGTCCACTCCGTGAGCCAACCATTCCAACGAAAGGCAATCGCTGAGGGTGGAGGTAAGACAGCGGCTTCTTCAGCGGTGAAAATTAAATGGTGTGCCAGACGATTGTCACGTTGTGAGTAATCGAGTCCTCGGGCCACAAATCGTGATAATACAAACCAGTTTGCGTTACTTGCTTCGATGATGCGAAAAGTATAAGTCGCGCCTTGTGGATTTTGATGAGGTGTGCCGACTGATTCTAAAATTTGTGCTAAGCGATCGGGAATCGAGCGATGACGCGCTACCGTGCAATATCCCGAACGCCCAGCCACGAGGCCGCGTGGGGCGGAAGTGAATATCAGTTGCAGAGGCATAAAATTATTTTCCAGGAATTAGTTTTGGTGCAGCCAGACTCATTAGCCAGTAAACAGGGGCTTCCACGAATGCGGGAGCGAGCTTTTGAGGGTCGGGCGCAATACGACCTTTATTCGGACCTTCGGAAATCACAACAGGCTGGTGACCGAATGAAGTAGCCGCAAAATAGCGAATTTCTTTGGTGAGGGATTCGGCGGTAGCAACGAGTCCTGGGCAAAGTTGAATGAGTACTTCGCGAACGCGATTTGAATTTCTGTGAATCGCTTCTAAATCAATTTTTCCATTTTGGAGAATGGGTTCGATAGGCGAAGAAAGGAGAAACTGCCAAGTGTCGCATTTTCCAACGACAAATGCTAACGGTGTGGCGATACGTTCTTGTTGAGAAAGCCCCATCACGCGTTTGATGCGAGTTTCCATTTCAGAAAGAATCGTGTCTTGTTGATCGACGCGACCTTTGATGGAAAGTTGTGGGTCATCGACACCAATTAATTTTGCTTTGAAACGTGCATTAGCGGTCGGATCGAAAAGAAAAATTAATCCAGCAGAGCTAGCCACGTGCATGGCGCCGGGTGAATCATGGATATCAATACCTGGTTCAAAATGTTCGCCTGCATTATCGTAGAAAATAATCGAAGTCTCTTTTTGTTTTTGGCTGGGAAC